>JAYYJC010000135.1:0-14572 GCA_036146655.1 Myxococcota bacterium
ACGGATGGTGTAGACAGATTATGGATGGTGTATACACTGCTTAACGAAAACATTGTATGGAGAATATACATGAAATACGAAGAATTTACCGTAAAATCTCGTGAAGCCATTTCAGATTCTCAAAATCTGGCAGGAAAGTACGGCCATCCAGAGATTCGCCCACATCATCTTCTGAACAGTCTACTTAATCAAGACAAGAGCGTGGTTCAGTCGTTGATTAGTCAAGTGGGGGTAGATGTCAATCAATTCAAACGAGAAGCCGCTCGATTGATTAATGAACTTCCAAGTACTTCTGGCAGCAATCAGGCCAAGTTGTCCAGACAGATGAACCAAATAATACAATCAGCAAAGGGACTTTCTCGTGAGTTCGGTGACTCTCACATCGCCAGCGAGGTATTGTTTATTGCTATTTCAGAAGTCAATGACAAGCCCAGACAACTCATGAATGATTTCGATCTCACCACTGATCGTCTCAAAAGCGCTTTAAAAGTGACCCGACGGGGGCGTTCTGTCGATGGAGAAGATGCAGAAAATAGCTACGAGGCGCTTGAAAAGTATACCCGTGATCTCACAAAAGACGCCATGGACGGCAAGATTGATCCCATTATCGGCCGAAATGACGAAATCCGAAGGACCCTCCAAGTTCTTTCACGGAGAACAAAAAATAATCCGGTTCTTATGGGGGAGCCAGGTGTCGGTAAAACCGCAATCGTTGAGGGTATTGCTCAACGGATAGCCACTGGCGATGTCCCAGAGTCACTTCAAGACAAGAAACTCCTCAGTCTCGACTTGGCAGCGCTTTTGGCCGGAGCAAAATACAGAGGCGAGTTCGAAGAGCGCCTGAAAGGACTTCTCGAAGAAATCGAAAACTCAAATGGAGAGGTCATTTTATTTATTGACGAACTACATACCATGGTCGGTGCAGGAAAGTCAGAGGGTTCAATGGACGCAGGGAATATGCTCAAACCCGCATTGGCTCGAGGAGAACTGCGCTGTATTGGAGCGACCACACTGGATGAATACCGCAAGCATGTTGAAAAGGACAAAGCTTTAGAGCGGCGGTTTCAACCCGTCTTCGTTGGCGAGCCTTCAGTTGAAGATACCATTGGTATTTTAAGAGGCATTAAAGAAAAATATGAAGTTCACCACAACATTCGCATCACAGACGACGCCATTGTTGCTGCGGCAGTCATGTCAAACCGGTACATTGCCGACCGTCAACTTCCCGACAAAGCAATAGATTTGATTGATGAAGCCGCGAGCCGTCTTAAAATGGAAATCGAGTCGCTTCCACAGCCCATCGATAAGCTTGAACGGACCATTACTGCGAAAAAGATTGAGCTTCAAGCTCTTTCTCGAGAAACAGAGAAAACCACTTTGGAACGCGCAGAAAATATTAAAGAAGAAATCGCTAACATGGAAGAAGAAGCCACTGCACTCAAATCGCAATGGATGGCTGAAAAGATGGCGATTGAACGAATCTCAGCAATTAAAGAACAGCTTGAAGAACTTAATCATCAATTGCAACTGGCCACTCGGCAGTCCGACTTTGCGCAGGCCTCTGAAATCCAATACGGAAAAATTCCCAAACTCCAAGAGGAACTTCAAACCCGCAAAGCAGATCTCGATGCTTTACAAGTTGACGGCGGAATATTGAGAGAGGAAGTCACAGATGAAGACATTGCGGGTGTGGTCTCCCACTGGACAGGTATTCCCGTCAATAAACTTCAACAATCTGAACAAGCCAGACTGCTCAATATGGAAGACAATCTTCATGCAAGAGTAATTGGTCAGCATCCAGCCGTTGTGGCTGTCTCAGATGCGGTTCGCCGAGCGAGGGCTGGGTTGCAAGACCCAAACAAGCCCATCGGTTCTTTTATTTTCCTTGGACCAACGGGTGTTGGAAAAACAGAACTCGCAAAGGCTTTGGCTGAGTTTCTATTCGATGACGAAACCAATATTGTTCGAATTGACATGTCAGAGTACATGGAAAAACATTCCGTTGCTCGTCTGATTGGTGCACCTCCAGGCTATGTGGGCTACGACGAGGGAGGTCAACTGACAGAAGCCATCCGCAGACGGCCCTATTCAGTTGTTTTACTTGACGAAATCGAAAAAGCACACAACGATGTCTTTAATATTTTACTTCAGGTGCTTGATGATGGGCGTCTCACCGACTCAAAGGGGCGAACCGTTGATTTTAAGAATACGGTGATGATCTTGACCTCCAATGTCGGGGCCCATAAAATCATAGAAGCTGGTGGCGATGCTTCTAAAGCTGAAAGTGCCGTCCGTGGAGAACTACAAAGAAAGTTCAGACCAGAGTTTCTCAACCGAATAGATGACATTGTCTTCTTCGACGCATTGACTCGTGAGAATATGGATCACATTTTCAACATTCAGTTGAACAGAGTCCGTCGACTAATGAGCGATCGACAGCTCAACATTGAAGTCACTGATGCCGCACGCACTTCTTTGTGTGATGCAGGTTTTGATCCAACCTATGGTGCACGCCCGCTCAAGAGGGCCATTCAGCAGTATCTGTTGAATCCCATGTCACGGGCAATTGTCTCTGGTGGCTACGAAGCGCGAGATACCGTGCATGTTGATCTCACAGACAATGACCAAATTAAATTCGAACGCATTCCAGCGCCTCCAGAAGAAGAGTAGTCTCGACACCTGGCCTGAAAAACAAAAATGCCTGCAATAGCAGGCATTGTGCATTTGATGATGCTGTTATTGGAAAAGAACATCCTCTTCAGTTATGACAAGCACCTTTTTGAGATCGCTCCTCTTATTGTCTGCCACAATTGCTTCTTTCCAAGTCTCATAAGCCGATTTATCAGCAAAAGGCGCTTCAGGAACAAAAATCTTTACTGAACCACTCCCTTTACAGGTTTCAGCTAATTTAAAGCCATCCCATGCTGTTTTGGCAGAAGCACGGGCAGCTGGCTTGAGTTGATCCGGCCATGTTCGCTTTGCTGAATCCACGATCAAACCAGTGTGTATGAGTTGTTTTTCTTTATCACGCCTACACTTCGCATTTTCAACAGCCACAACGCCCCAAAGCAATGAGCCGTCTTCTTGGGTAACATCTGCATAGGCATACTGAACCAGATTGTCTGCAGCTTCTTCACTCCCGAGAGATTGTAGGGTCAATCGAGCTTGCTGGATGGCCTTTGGTGCCAATTCAGCGCTCTTTTCTGAAATTCTTTTTATCGCTTTATCGGCAACTTTCTGATTTCCAACTTCAGTTCCACTCACGCGGGCAGCATCAGAAAAAGCCATGATGGCATTGATTTGCAACTCTTCATCTGAATTTTTAATTCCTGCAGTAAGCGCACGGCCAATTGGGCCAAGCGCTTCAGCTTCTGCGCTGCGCGCATACACTTCAAGGATACCCAAATATTGAGAACGGCCTATATCAAGTCCCCCCTCAAGCCGAGCGCCAAGCAAATCATTGATTTGATCTGATGCACAATCATCGAGTGAGCGATACCAGCGTTGATCCCAAAACTCTTCCCCCAACGAACCAGCTTGAGCAACGAAAAAAGCTTGAATGTTATCGCTTCCCGAACAGGCTTTACTTAAGGCGCCAATCGCACCAGCACGGCCATCAGATTGCAATGACTGAACCCACTTGACCGCATATGAACTTTTCCCAAGTTCAATACTGCGCACCATCGCAGTGTAACCATTTGTAGACGGCAATAGGTTTTTGTAAAGCTTAGAGGTTAAGCCAGCAGCAGCTTTGGCATCACAGCCAGACAGCATGGTGTAAGCACTTGCGGCATTATCAGGACTATCAGAAACCACTTTTTTCTTAAGCGCAGGAACATCACAATCCGCAGCAAAAGACAATGCACTGGCAAGAATGTAGGAAAGCATAAAAGACTCCGTGTCAGAAGTGTGTAGGATTGGTTCAAAACATAACCAATTCAAATTCCATGGGCTATTCTAATGACAGATAACCATTCTGATTGAGACGCTTATGATTTTAATTTGGATTGCATGTGCACCAGTCACATTAAAGGACACAAATGAAGGCGCTCTTAATAATGACAACAGCACGAATCAAAGCGATTCGGGTTCATCACTCGCATCACCAGAGGATACCGCAGACCCTAGCCTTTCTGAACCAGAACTTGATGAAGTCTGGTCGAATGCGCAACTTGTGGTCATCTCACCCGAACCCAGCAGTTTTCATCCCATTAATGAGCCAACCCAATTTGAAGCACTGATTGTAGATGAAAATGGAAACCAATTGGAATTTGAAGACATCAATTGGCAAACCAATGCGGACTCCAATTGGACCATCACAGGTGACGCCGTTGAATCCGAACTGCCCGTTGGTGAACAAGTCATCACCGCAAACGCTTACCTTCCAAATGGAGACCGTTTGAGTTATGCGGTGGGCGGTATACTGGTTCAACACCCAAATACAGGGACTTATGTGGGAACCACAAGCATTGACCTTACCATCAACACGCAGGAACAAGGATTTGTGGTCTCCTGTGCGGGTTCCGCAACGGTTTCGGTTGATCAAATGGGAGAATACGGAAACGGAGACAGTTCTTGCATCCTAAGCATTAACGGCAGTGACATCGAGTCCACATACCTCTTTGAACTTTTGATTGATGATACGACGGTGAGTGGTGAAGCCATTGTGGACCTCTGGTTAATTCAGCAGGGATTTGAACTTACCGGTGTCATCGAGAATGGAGAACTGTCAGGCACTTGGGCTGAGTCAGTTTTAGGTGGGTATCTCGACATTGCGGGTGAGATCTCACTTGAAAGAGTCAGTATTTATCCTGTTACGGAAGGCAAATGACGCGGATCTTGAAGTTTACCGCTCACAGCTGATGCAGCAGCAACCGCAGGGCTCACCAAATACACTGGACCAGGAGCACCCATTCGTCGGTCATAGTTGCGATTGGTGGTCGATGCCGTCGTCTCACCTGGGTGAGGTACACCAGGCCCGTTGCCAATACAGGACCCACAACCAGGTGGCGAAATCACAGCGCCGATGGTTCGAAATACATTCAAAAGGCCTTCTTGTTCGGCTTTCTTAGCCACCAATGTAGAAGACGGAGTCACTGTTAATCGGACACTTTTGTGAAGACTGCGGCCACGTAAGACATCTGCAGCAGCCCTTAAATCGGCAAGCGACCCACCTGTACACGAGGCAATCACCACATTATGTATGGGGATATCAGAAGAACTGGACAGCGTTTGACGGTTTCGCGAGTCACCTGGTGTCGCAACGGTCAGGGGGACATCAGCCAGATCAATCTCAATGGTACGGGCATAGCGTGCGCCTTCATCAGGGAATACGAGCCAATCAGAATAGTCATTTCCCCGCTGAGCCTTTAAAAAAGAGGTTATCGCTGAGCAAGGTTCCACAACACCCGTCATGAGTCCACCTTCAACGGTCATGTTTGTCAGAACCGAGAGTTCGTCTAAACTCCAGCATTCAAGAGCAGGTCCACCAAATTGTAGAACACAGGTGTCGGTTGGCCCTTCACGCCATTGTTCTTCTCTGAAATAAGGGTCGCCAATGATATGAAGTATCAAGTCTTTGGGTGACAGCACCTTATCTGGTGTCCCTTTGACCAAAATTCTAACGGTCTTGGGGACCGTAACTGGTATAAGACCAGTCCGAAGTGCGTAAGTCATTGCTGTAGAACCCACACCAAAGGCAAAAGTATTTAATACGCCAGCTGTCGGCGTATGAGAATCTGTCAGTACGACAATGTCACCCGGCCGTGCATATTGCTCAACAACGATTCGATGACATACTCCAGCATCCAGTCCCCTATCGGGTCCATGAAGCCGTATTTGATGCGTATGACATGCCTCGACCATCTCAGCAGCGAGCTTTCGGGCAGGCGCCAACCGTGATGCCTTGACTTCATCTGGTACAGTGGGCTCATCAATTAAGACAAAATGATCTTCAAAAGCAGCGACTTGCTCTGGACAGTGAACTGGCGCATCTCCAAAAGCATCTTCATAAAGGGCCATACACATCCCCGCTGTGTATTCGTGCATCCCTCTAAAAACAGCCTCGCATAGCACCTGATCCCCTGGTTTAACGGCAGAAATCCCAAACTTCGGACCACCATCATGGGGTGTTCCGCCCAACCATGCTCTCTGGGCGATGATCTTTTCAACGACATTGAGCGGGCGCCTCTCCAATACGGTCGAGTACCAGGGACGAACGCTTCCAGCAAGGTATAAATTGGCATAGTTCAGCAAACCACCAGCGCGGGCAACCTGCGCAAAAAATGGGGGAAGCGCATCGTGTAGTTCAGAAAGCTCAATGTCTTCTCCCGCTTTGAGCCGATCGAGCACCCCAAAGTCTGTGGTAAAAGGAAGCCCTGCATACACCATATTTTCTTGAAAAATCCGTTGAAACGAATGTGCCACTACAAGTTCAATTCCAGCGCCTTGGTGAGCCACAACTGCAGCTTCTCTTGAAGAGCCCGTTCCGTAGGCATCACCGCCCACAATGATCTGAAAGTCTCCATCACGGATGTCATTTTGCTTCACGGTTTCTTGAAAGTTTTCAAGAAAATAAGGACCCAGAATTTCGGTGGTGTACCCCAAAGTACAGGCTCGACCTGAAATCATGGCATCGGTATTGACCCCATAATGATACTGCTCAGGTGGAGCGAGGTCTTGACCTGAAAGCTGGACATTGAGTTCTTCAGGATTTGAACTTAGATACAATACTCGGCCCGTCAACTTCATTTGGCCTCCATTGGCGCATGTAAGAATGTAAGGGGGTCTTCTTGGCTAGATGGACCAAATGCAGTCAGTTCTCTTAATACAGGGTCCAATAGATGTGATGGCGTAACATTTCCCATGGCAGCCATAATATTGCCTTTGACATGATGATTTTCACTGTGCATCTGATTTACAAGAGCTTTGATTTGCTGGCGCTTCAGGTTTTCCTGTGATCCGCACAAATCGCAGGGAATAATTGGAAAGGATTGCTCTTGGGCAAGGACAACAAGATCTTCTTCTGCGCAGTATGCCATGGGCCGAATCACCACATTCCGACCATCGTCGGAAGTCAACCTGGGGGGCATTGTTTTGAGTTGACCTGAATAAAAGAGGTTGAGTAACAATGTTTCGATTAAGTCATCTCGATGGTGTCCCAATGCGATCTTTGTACAGCCCAACTCGACTGCAGCATCATAAAGAATGGCCCTTCGCAACCGAGAACAAAGCGAACAGAAAGTTTTTCCAGACGGGATTTTTTCAATCACAATGCTGTGGGTATCTCGGTAGAGCATTTTGTACTCTACATTAAGCGATTTGAAATATTCTTCGAGGCGTTCACGAGGGAACCCTGGGTGTCCCTGGTCAAGATTGACAGCCACGACAGAAAATGGAAAAGGAGACCTTCGTTGAATCAGTTGCAACATGTGCAACATTCCAAAAGAATCTTTACCGCCAGACATGCAGACCATAATCCGATCATTGGCTTCTATCATTCGGTAGTCTTTGCTCGCCTTGACCATCGGCTGCATGAGTTTTTTCTCTATTGGTGTCATGGTCTCTCATTGGTGAATAAAAAGGTTAAATTACAGTGTCATTTATTGCATGCCATTTAAACTGGAGATTATTTATCAGATCTTCACACGGTAAGCCATGATGGAGCACAAATGAAAGCAAACTGGTTTATTGCACTGATGCCAAACACAGACACTGACATCAGTGACTTAATAAGCACAGCCCCCACACCCTTAAGACGATTTGTGCGAAAAGACTGGCACATTACTTTGGCATTTTTAGGCCCTTGTTCAGCAGAAGACGCCATGGCCGCATGGCAATACGCATGTCAAAATCCGCCTTTTATTCAAACGCTTACCCCATGTTCTCTGAAAGCCATGGGACACCCGAAAAAACCTTCTGCAGCTTCAATCCTTTTTGCAAATGGAGATGGCATTAAGGAGTGGATGCTTAAATACCGTTCTGATATACTGAAGCAAGCGAAAAGACCCCCAGCGAAGTACCCTCCAATGCCGCACCTGACAATCGCTCGTCCCAAAAGAAGAGCACCTGAAAAGACTCGTATTGAAATGAGTCACTGGTGTAAAGAAACCGCTTTGTGCTTACCCAATATGGTCTGCTCTAAAATGGCATTGTATACCTGGAATGAAGATCGTCGAGAACAACTGTTTCAAGTCATACATGAAATGTCACTTACCTATGGGTGCAGTGAAGAAAATTGCACAGGTCACAATCAAGAATGGGAGCGCTGTACCACCAATGGCTTCTAGTACCCAAGACAAAATGATTTGGATGAAAAGATTTACCGACAATCAAATATTTTTGAAAGCAAATGTAATGGCCATCCAACTTGCCTTCATCGGTTTGCCACTGGTTCTTGGACTTGCAGCAGCCGCCATTATGATGTTCGTCCCCACACAAGTCGGACAAATCGCAGGACTAATCGTAGGGACAGCTATCTTTCCTAGTCTTGGAATATGTTGGTGGGTCGGAAAGCTCAGCCAACCCACTCACTTTGTTGTCTACTATGGCCAAATTCTTGAAAAAGGAACAGAGCAGGTTTTCAATCAGGAAAGAACGAACATGACGGTAAGGGTTGACTCTTTTTATCATTTGGGTGCAAATGGTCTACATGTTCAGCAGAACGAAGAGAGTACAGTAAAAATAGCAATACCTCTCAACGAAGACCAATACGAACAGGATCAGATTTATTACTTTATGTGCCTAAACTCCAACGAACTCATACAGCATTATTCAGACACTTGACGGCTTCCAAGCGAATCGGAGACAACATCCATTTGTTGACGGTCTCAAACACAAATAAGACACCATAATAGCCCTAAAACAACGGCTAAACACCGTCGTTTCAACCCTTAGGACCGTTATGGTTATCACCGTTGATGGTCTTTAAACTTAACAATAAGTCGGAGGCTTGAATGCACCAATCATGGAATGCATCACACAGTTTTCAAAAACAAATCCAATGGTGTCAAGTACCGAGCGCCTCCCAAAACCCATCCATGAGCAATGAAAAGGGCAACTCGACTCACCTATGGTATAATGGAACTTTATGGTAGGGTTTACGATGTTCTGGATGGCAATTGGGTGTGGTGCAAAGTTCAGTCTGTATGAAGGTGAAGAGATCCAAAATCAAGCGCCCATCATTGAAGCCATCTCACTTACACCATCCGATGTTTCAGCTCAAACCGAAGTACTCACCTGCCAACATCAGACCACAGACCCTGAAGATGATCCGTTCACCGTCGCATACAATTGGCAACTCAATGGCAGCAGCGCTGGAGTAGATGAGACATTAGACGGTCCCTTTGTCATTGGAGATGCCATCTCATGTACAATTGTGGCTACAGATAGTGAAGGAAATGAAAGCATTCCCGCACAGACATCCACACTCATCTTAAATAGTCCCCCCACAGTTGACATCATAAGCATTGGACCTCGACCACTCATGACAAATGACATTGTTCGAGTGCAAGCCGAGGGCGCTGATCTCGATGTGGACCAAACTGTAAGCCTTACTTACGAATGGCATGTGGTTGCATCATCTGGTGCAGACATGATGGTTCAAACAGGCCCATCTCTCAGCTTAGATGGCGAGTATTATTTCGAAAAAGGAGACTCTGTCTATGCCATTGTCACCCCTAATGATGGGGAGATTGCGGGAGAAGCCGTACAAACAGAGCCCCTGATTGTTGCAAACGCACCGCCTCTAAAACCAATCGTAACAATTGTAAGCATTGATCCAATGGGCGCAATCAATACCGAACCCATTGAAGGGGAAGATCTCCAATGTATGGCTGAAGAACTCGTTGACATCGATGGAGATCTCGTTCTCCCAGAGATTAGATGGAAGCGCAATGGTAGCCTTTGGAATGGCGCTGTTTACGACGCCAACTACATTGGCGATACCATTGACGGTGCAGACACTGTTGCCGGAGACATTTGGTCATGCCAATGGATCGCAAGAGATCCTGACAATGCGCAAAGTGTTTCAAACTGGACAGAAGTTGAAATTCTTCAGGGGTTCATAAGTGCCACATGTGCCGATATTATGACCACAATGGACATGTGGGGCGGACCTGCAACAGGTGTGGATCTCAGGGCATGGACAAACAGTACCCTTCATTACATAGGATGCAATGGCGATGGTTGCGGACAAAGTTCATTTTCGTGCGTAGATGACCCAGTAGCAGAAACCTTAGAATTTGGGACTTCACAGACATTGAGGGCTGTTGTCGATCCCAACGACGCCAACGGTGATATTATGCCAACCAGCTACGCCGGCTGTTGTAATGGTCCAATGGGATTATGCAACGCATTCGACAATTCAAACAACGGAATAGGAATCAATGGTGCAGAAGCCTTGTGCTTTGCATTGGGATACGCTTCGGGGTCGATTGTGTCATATGTGTCGTCAAACACCTGTCCGGAAGTACATGCAAACAGCATTGACGGACTAGACTGGGGTTCAGACTTCATCAACAGCGACGGGTATGGAAACAAATACCGATGCGAGGGTTTTCGGTAGATCAGCCCATTAAGTAGAACTGTCTACCCGCCAGACTTTTAATGCTTCTGCTTCTGACTCAGAAAAGTAAACATTTTGCATTCGAGCCCCTTTTGCCAATGTTCTGGCGGCACGGCCACCTCCCAAAACCACCACTTGAGAAATCTCACTTTTGACCTTTATGAGCCAAGCACTCATCTTGATATGAACACGGATCGGAACACTGTTGAGTGAACGAAGGTCCATCAATATCCGAATGACGCCTCGTCCCTGTACTGAAATTTGCTTCTCGATTTCACGAATAAAGGCATCAGTGCCAGTAACCGTACTGACACCGCTAAAGTTTGCCCGAATCAGTATTCCATCAACGGCAATGTCAAATCGAACGGAAGAATCTTGATAATTCACTGACGGTCTCCTGTTTCGAACTGAGTCGATCGCACTCTAAGTGAGACCGTCATCCCGCCATCAGACAAGACTCCAGCCATTCCTGGCTTAATTTCCGCTGCATTGGCCTCATCAGTATCAATGTGCATTTCAAGCACATATTTTTTGGAAACACGGACCAATACATCACCAAAGATTAGATTTCGTCCATCTGACTCGACCGCAACCTCAACCACATCTCGGTCTTTTACCCCAAATGCCTCAGAGTCTTCGGGTGTCATGTGTATGTGCCGACGGGCGCAAATGACTCCCTCTTTAATGGTTAGGGTACCAGCAGGGCCTTCAAGCGTAATACCCGGTGTATTTTTGACATCCCCTGAGTTGCGAATGGGCGCATCCAAACCCAAGGTAAATTCATCAGTTCGTGAGATCTCTACTTGATTTTTTGGACGCACGGGGCCAATGACTCGAACCCCATCAATTCGCCTTCTCGGTCCAATCAGATTGACCTTTTGATCGCATGCAAATTGTCCAGGCTGAGAGATGGGTTTATAGGCCGTTAGTTGCGCACCTTTACCAAATAAGACTTCTACGGCTGCTTGGGTCAGGTGAACATGCCGAGCAGAAACAGCCAAAGGAATGACTTTGGGGGTTGAAACATGATCCAAAGCCTGAACCAACTTTTTGGTTTCTTGTGCGATGGCGCAAGCTTCATCGGTTGCCACTACAAGCACTTTGACCCGTGAACGCTCGTCGGAAATCTCGGTCACTGGATGACTTTTACAAACGGAGGCAGTGCGATTGAGATCCTCATCGATTCTTGCCCCCAAAAATTCGAGACGCTGTGCAACGCGGTGTCTGATCAAAGCTGAATTTTCACCAATACCGGCAGTGAAGACAATCGCATCCACCCCACCCATTACCGCAGCGTATGCACCAATATACTTTCGGAGTCGATGTGCAAATACCTGAAGGCTGAGACGAGCACGCTCATCTCCATTGGCAGCTGCCTCTTCGATATCCCTCAAATCATTGCCTATTCCTGAAAGACCAGACAGACCTGATTTCGTATTGAGAAATTGATCTAACGCTGTCAAGTCCCAGCCTTCCGACTTTGCAAGGTACACAAGAAGTCCAGGATCAATGTCTCCACTTCGTGTTCCCATGACAAGGCCTTCTAATGGAGTCATTCCCATGGAAGTCTCAACACTCCGTCCATACTCAACAGCACAGATGCTTGCACCATTGCCAAGATGACAAGTCAAAATCCGCAACTGTCGAATGTCAGTGCGCAAAAACCTTGCGGCTTCAGAAGCAACCCACTGATGGGATGGGCCATGAAAGCCATAACGTCTCAGTCCATGTTGCTGTGCCAACGCATGATCAATTGCATAATATTGTGCCCTCCTCGGTAATGTACTGTGAAAGGCAGTGTCAAAAACAGCCACATGAATCACATCGGAAAAGACTTCCATAGCAGCTTCTATTCCAGCGACATTGGCAGGATTATGTAAAGGTGCAAGCGGAAAAAGGCTTTTAATGTTTTCAATGGTGTTGGTATCAATCCGTGTAGGCTGTCGAAACAGGTCTCCCCCGTGGACGACTCGATGCCCCACTGCCGCCACCACCCAATTTTGTTCAGAGAAGATAATTTGAAAGGCTTCTTTATGAGTGACATCGCCGAGTGGAATGGATTCAGATTTGTCAATGACAACTGAACAGGCTTCGGTGCCCATCCGTTCAATTCTAACTTGATGAATCCGCTCTCCAGTACGCGTTTCGAGAAGATCAATTTTGATGCTTGAAGAGCCGCTGTTTACAACCAAAATGTTCATGACCATGCCTCAATGCGATGTCTTTGAAGCATAACCAATTAGCAAGACGATGACATCTCAGTTTAAGGAGATGGCAACAGAGTAAAAATCGGTTAAATGCGCCGCGTAATATTTCAAATCCTTTGACCAAAGATGTAAATTTCCAGTTCTGGATGAAGAATATGAATTCGAAGTTGCCTGACTCTTCTACACAAAACAAGTTGTTTTACGGACTGCCTTTTCACCATTGGTTAAGTTATCGAATCACATGGCTGCTGCTTTGGGTCATCGGAATTGTTCTGTTTAGGCATCGAAACAACAAAGAGATATTCAAAGAGATTCCCAAAGACGAATCCTATTTTCTGCTGTCCAACCATGCGTCCTTTCTGGATCCATTCTGGGTTGCGCATCCCCCATTTCGTCCCGTGCGCTTTATGACCTCAGCGCATGTCATGAAATTACCAATACTTGGTCGGTATCTGCGCTCTCTCGGCAGCTTTGCCAAACAAAAGTTCACCAAAGATCGACAGGCAATGAAACAGTTGCAGACATTTTATGAACAAGGATTTCCAATCACCATCTTTCCAGAAGGCCGAAGAACATGGAATGGCCGATTAGAGCCGATTTTACCTGGAATTGGTCGACTGATTAAACGCACAAATGCCAAGGTGGTATTTGCACGGATGAACACGGCGTACCTCTTTCAACCCAGATGGGCAAAATACCCCAGATGGGTTCCTATTGAAACCGTCTACGATGGCCCACATCAATACCCGATGCACTGGACTGCAGAGCAGATCACTGATGATGTGCAACAGAAACTTCAAGTCAATGCGGAAATCAAAACGAACGCTTGGACTTTTGGTTGGCGGATGGCACATGGACTACCAGAATATCTGTGGGCTTGCCCAGCGTGCTTCAGCATAGAAAGTCTTAAAGTTTCAAACGGCAACTACATCCAATGTCAAGACTGCCATGCCAACTGGAAAATTGACATTCACACCCATTTAAACGGCCACACAGATACAACTGTGGCTGACGCATTTGACAAAATTGTCGCTCACTTCCAATTCCCTCCAATTGTCAATCACGAACAGTTCAATCACGAAGAGATAGCACTTGAGAGTTCCGAAGTATGCGTCATCATGAAATTGAACACTGGGTTTCATACAATTGGCCAAGGGCTGCTCCAGGTGACGAAGGATGGATTGACTCTTTCTCATCCAACAGGAACATGGCATGCAAAATACGAGGATATCGGTGCCATATCTGTAGAATTGGCAAACCGTTTGTTCATAAATGTGAGCGGTATACCTCATGAGATTGTACCAAAGGGTTCAAGGTACATGTGGGCCTATTTTATTCGACAATGGAAAGCCTTTACATTGGGTTCTGAGCTATAATCAATCACGATGAAAAAAATTAAACTGGCCAACTCCCGTTCACTGACTTTCCCGATTGTAATGGCAAGTGTCACAGTTCCATTGGGTATCTTTGTGCTGGTTGGCTGGATTTTGGTCCTGTTGAGAAATCAACAATTGTCTCAACAAGTCACCAACAATACAGGGATGATGGCTGCAGGTGTCGTTTCACTTATCACCATAATTACAGCACTGGTTCTGCTGACTGTTTTTTTAAGCAGAGAAATACTTGAAAGCCGACGACAAAGTCGATTTATTGATTCGATCACCCATGAACTAAAAAGTCCCCTCGCCTCAATACGGTTGTGTACTCAAACCCTTGAGCGAGCAAATCGACCCCTGAATAAAAGACATGAGCTACAGCAGATGATGATTGATGACATCGATCGCTTAAGCTTTTTTATTGA
>JAYYJC010000136.1:0-3185 GCA_036146655.1 Myxococcota bacterium
TCGAAATTCTGCCGAAATTGTTTCTGGTTATAGAAAAGATAGACAAGACCCCAACCATCGACGCTTTAATGCATGGGCTTGGGGAAGGTTGGTCCGTTCACTGACTGGGATAAAGGTAAAGGACATCAATTGCGCATTTAAGTTGTTTCAAGGGAATTCACTTAAATCATTAAATTTTAAGGCAAAAGGTGCTTTTATCAATACTGAAATACTTGCGAAAGCGATGGCAAAAAACTATCGGATTATCGAGATGCCTGTTAATCATTACCCAAGGGTTGCTGGGCAGCAAACCGGTGCTCATCCTTTGGTGGTTCTTCGCGCATTCTGGGAGCTCTTTACCGTTTACTACTCGATTACAAATGGGCGTAAAAACTAGTCCTTAGTGGATGCCATTGGTCCAATTAGGCTCTGATATCGACCCAGTTCTGAAGCGAGAACCAGACGGTAGCCGAGTTCACTGGCACCCAATGACCATGTGAGAACTGAATCTAGTTCGGGGTCATCAGCATTGATAAGCAGTGCTCCGACACCTTTTTCCCTAGATATCGACAGTGCGCGTGCCAAAGAGTCCATTGCTGAACGGTGAGGTGCAAACTGGGCATTTACAACCATATCGTTGTTACTGGGCGGAGAGTTGCCATCGGCAGGTTTTACAAAAATAGGATTGGGGATGCTGAGGTTGTGATTTTGATTTTGGTTATGGATGAGTCCAGTCGTGTAGGGTATGGCCATTACGCCAGTATGATTGTCACTGTAATCGCATCGGAGGTCGCTTAATACTTCATGATAATGTTGCGCTGCTTTTTCGGCTATTCGCATTGAAAATGCCTGATAGGGACAAATACCAATGCTCATTGGAAGTGTGTGTTGAGTTACTTGATTCATATCTCTTTTACCCATTTTCCCAATAATGATTGCAATTTGAGGTTGTTCTCTTAAGACCTTCTTGGGAAACCCTTCCACGAGAGGTGGGGTTGGTGGTGAAAACAAAAGATGATGAGTCAATGTCGCACCAGCGTATACTCTAATTGCAGCATCAAAACCATCTAAAACACTGAGATAGCTTTCAATGCCTTCTTCGATAAGCAACGACTGAAGTTGTTCAGCTGTTGTGATTGGATCGCCATTTTGATAAACCGCGAAATAACTGTCTAGTGATTGATGTTCCGCTAAAAGCTCTCCGAGTGAGAGTTGGTCAATCAAAGGTGTGACTTTAGCTTGAATCTGTAAAACTTCAGGAGGTAAAAAATCCTTTGCCTTCAACCGTTCAAGTCGGTTTTCATGAAAGTTTTTGATGAGATATGGCAAGGCAAATAAAACCGCTGCAATAATGATGCTCACAGCAATAATTACATTAACAATGCTCTTCAATACTGGGTCGTTATGTGTTTCCATGCGGATTTAAGCTGGTTGTCTGTGGCAATAATTTCAGGATTTGTGTCTGGATTGTCTGTTGAAGTTTCAAGGAGATCCAGTCGATTGAGTAGGAGTTTCTTTATTCTATTTTCAATGGGTAGGTTTTCTATGGCCAATTTTAAATCGCGCTTTGGGTCAAGTGATTTAGCCAAAATAAGTTTGTCAGGAACCAATGGTGCTTGACGAGTTAATATCGAACCATCAGGCAATTGATATTGTGAAATGGTGAGTTTTAAAGCAGATTTTCCGTCAAATGCATAAATTTTTTGCATTGAGCCCTTTCCATAAGATTCCTCTCCCATCAGAACAGTTCGATCATTCTTTTGCAGCGCACCCGCCGTGAGTTCGGCGGCAGAAGCAGTATTTCCATTTATCAGGGTTACCAAAGGCGTGTTCCCAAATGGGCCATTTGAACTAGATTTGTGCTGTTCAACCGTATCGCTTCCTCTTTCATAGAATGTAGTAATAACTCCCTCATTTATAAACAAGTCTGCCAATGCAATGCCTTCTTCTACTAGGCCTCCTGGGTTGTCTCTCAAATCCAGAATGATGCCCTTAATAACTTGTTTGTTACTGAGTTCTGACAGACAGGAAACAGCTTGGTCTGTGGTGCCTTTTCCAAACTCAAATATTTTGAGGTGAATAATTTGAGCATCAAGTACTTTACAACTGGCCAAGATTTCTGTCATTTGTTCTCGTTGAAGCTTTACTAAAATTTGCTTTGACTCCCTGTCAATTCCAAGGGTTAATGTTGAGCCGACTTCGCCTTTTAATAGTTGTTTCACTGATTCTACAGACATCTCTTTTATAATCTGACCATCTATAGAGATAATGATGTCACCAATCTGAAGTCCAGCTGCGCTCGCAGGGCTTGAATCCACAATGGATGTAATCCGTTTGTCATCGTTAAGGGTAAGGCCAACTCCAATTGACCAGCCATTGGCCGTATTCTGTAGGACTTCGTAGGTCTCTGGGTCAATGTATCGAGAATGCGGGTCAAGCGTGGCAACAAGACCTTTGATGGCGCCATCAATTAGCTGTTCAGTGTCAACTTCTTCAATGTAGTTGCCCTCAATGGTCCGAATAATTTGAGCCAACAAGTGCAATGATCGGTAAGGGTCCTGTGCCTTTGCATGTGCATTAAAAATAACGCCTGAGCCGAGAAACCATCCCGCAGAGAATGCCAGTGTTACCCAAAGAGCTGCACCAATGATTTGTTTTATCGGGGCATCAGCCATGGCAATGGGTCCTGAGGAGTTCTGTTGTAGCGGATTTCAAACCCGAGAAGATAGCCATTGTTTTCATCAGTAAGTCCAGTATTGCCAACAAGTCCAATAACTGAACCTGGCTTAACCTTTTGTCCGAGTTTGACTCGAATGCCATTGAGATGTGCATAAACAGTCGAATATGACCCATGGTCAACTGCAACGGTTTGGCCATATGCGGGTATAAATTGGGCAAGAGAGACAACCCCATTGGAGACGACTCTCACCGGTGTACCAAATGGCGCTTGAATGTCAATTCCAAGAGAGTTGATGCTTTCTCCAGTGATTGGGTCCTTTTGCCGTCCAAACCGTCTGAACAGCGTTCCATTGACGGGCCATGGAAGCTCACCGTAAAGGTCCCTGAAGTTGCCAGTGCTTTGAGTGGATGGACTCGTACTATTTAGCCTCTGTTGGAGATTGTATTGGGATTGACTAATTTCGGCGAGTAATCTCAATGCAGAGTCCCTTTTTCCCCGTACTTCGCTGAGAAAGCTTTGCTTTTGG
>JAYYJC010000137.1:0-2106 GCA_036146655.1 Myxococcota bacterium
AAATTCTGGTGCTAGATGTGGAAGTATTGGCAATTCTTCGGTGGACATTTAGAGGTCCTCCCAGATGACTTGTAAATCAGAAAGTCCGCTGTGCTCAAGGATGCCAGCGACCTCTTGATGAGATTCAAGAAACGAAAGCGGTGAAAAGGCCGAAAGCGTTAGTCCAAATGTGTCATAAAACAATGATTTAAACCGCTCGTTCATGGATTCTGAAGTGTTGTGGACATAAACATGATTGAGTTGTAGATCCCAACACCACTCTACTGTTTTGACCCTTGGTAAACTTTTAGAGATTAGTTCGGCTTTCAAGATGTCTTTGATTTCTGTTTTTACTCGAGATGGACAGTGCTCTTTGCTGTGTGTCTCGCACCAGTCTTGGCATCGACGTTCCAACATGGCTCTAAACAGATTGTTTGGAACAGATTTGACATCTAATCGGAGCATTCCAATGATGTGCGGCTCAATAAACCACCGTTCTAGGTTTGAAAAATCAACATCCAATAGATTATGAATGGTTGTCCAGCCCATATATTCAAGTTTAGAACCCTCACCTGGTCGAACGGCAAAGGCATTTTCTGTTAAGCTCTGTTGAAACCGTTCCCTGAAGTCAGATGGCACATCACCGTTGACTGTGTATCGGCGAAAAGTAAGGCCGCCTTTTAAAAATCCCATTGTTGGAAGTCTCCTATTTCAGATGTGTGACCGCATGCCTGAACACTGAAAATTCCCCATGCGCATTGTCAAACCCAAGTTCCCACTGGTTAAACCAAATCAAGCGCCCTGTACAGACCAATCCTTCAAGAATGGACACCTGCAAGGCTCGAGCTGATTGATGAAATGAGAATAGGCGGGTATTTGACAGCCTGTATCTCTTTTCAGGCCGTTCAATGGGGGAACAAGAAGCGGCCTCTTGTTGCTCGAAGACCATGGCATCATTTGACAAATGCGCAAGTTTGACACCGAGCTTTGGTATGCGTATTCCGTCAGTGCAAACGATGTCATATTGCTCAATGCCGGAAATCTCTATGATCCTGTTTTCTTTGTTGTGAAGATAGACATGTATGGCAGTATTTTCATTCATTGCCAGCGACCAAATGCTTTTGTCTTGATTGTCCGCAATCATTCTTTTACCGTAAACACGGTTAAGCACCTCGGTTTCGTCTAGTTCACCTCGAGAAATCTGAACTGCAAGTGATCGGTGAAGTTCATGGTCAACCACCAATCTCTCAATGGTTTTTTCTTGCTTGTCTTGACGGAGCGCTTCCGTCAAATCCAGTTGACCCCTCACAACTTGAAGTGCCAGTGGCTTGGATAGTCCGTAGCTAAATGTCAAACGCTCTGCTTCTCGCCGTTGACGGTTCCGACTCATCTGTTACTCCAAGGTCATGACTTCTTGTCGAATAGGCAATTGGTTATATAATGTTCCCAAAAATAAACAAGACAAAGAGACAAAATTACACAGGAAATACAATGCTCAACATTAATGACAATGCCCCTTCTCTCGTTGCAGAGACCGATCAGGGCTCATTTGACCTCAGCACATTTAAAGGTAAAAATGTCGTCGTGTACTTTTACCCAAAAGACATGACACCTGGGTGTACACTTGAAGCCCAAAACTTTAGAGATGCTCTTTCAGATTTTGCCAATGCCAATACCGTTGTCGTTGGTGTCAGCAAAGATTCGTGCAAGCGGCATGCAAAGTTTAGAGAAAAAAATGAACTCAACTTTTACCTTGCATCAGACGAAAATGGCACCATCTGCGAAGATTGGGGTGTGTGGCGTGAGAAGAAAAATTACGGCAAAACCTACATGGGTATTGTGAGAAGCACTTTCCTTGTGGATACAAATGGTAAAATAGCTCAGATATGGGACAAAGTGCGAGTCAAAGGTCATGTGGATACCGTTCTTAAGTCGACACAGAGCCTGAGCTCATCATAGACAATAAAATTGCCAAACCATTGTTGACCATGTGCAATATGAGTGGGGGTACCATAGAGTTGCTTTTGAACCTCAACCAACCCAAAATCCAACCCAATACCACAAGTAGTGGGATGAGTGCGGGCACTTCTATGTGAACCAAGCCAAATAAAAGCCCACTGAGCGCAA
>JAYYJC010000138.1:0-8802 GCA_036146655.1 Myxococcota bacterium
GCCATGGTAAAGATGGCTGGCAATGCCGCAAAAGATTCTTTTGAATTGGCCAATTGGCCGCCATAAAATAACTCAGTTGAAGGAAACTGCTCCTTGATTTTATCAAACGCAGCAGTGATGTCCGCCTGTTCACTTTCGGCCGAACTCAGCTTTGGATCAACCAATGCACTTAGACGCATAGCCCGTTGACCGTCGACTCTTTGTATGCGCTCAATGCTGCGTTTTCTTTGAAGTTGAGCCAAATCTTGAAGAAAAATAGGCTCTCCTGCTGAACTGTAACCCACTCTGACTTGTCTTATTTCAGCGCTAGAAGCTCGCTCACTCAGCCCTTTTTCACGAATGAGAAGTTTTGTATTGCGCTCACCCAGTGTCAGTTCCAAGGCACTTTGGCCATCAATGGCTTGTCGCGCCGCTTGTGCAATCAATCCGCTTGGGATTCCACTTGTGGCAGCGCGATCAGGGTCTACTTGTATGAGATACTCCCAGCCACCGAGACCGGATTCAAGTCGAATGTCAGAAACTCCCGGTTTTGAATCTAGGTGACTTTGCAGTGCTTGAGCGACGGGCAAGATTTCCGACGGCTGGCGAGAACGCACCTTGATGTCAATGTCTCTACCTGCGGGTGGGCCTCCTTTGGGAATGACGATTGAAAAGTCCTGTATGGAGGGGTGGTTGTCTATGCCTTCTCTCAGCGTATCCAGCAAGTCTGGAACGGCATCAAAGACAGCTTGGTCGCTTCGAAAACCAATCTTTAGCTGCCCATACCGTGGGCCCTCGGTGCTAAAGTCTGCGGGGTCAAGTTGACGGCCCACTTTGGTGTAAATCCATTCCGTAAGTTCTGAACCATGTGTGACCACTTCCGCTTCAAGAGCCTTCAGTACCTTTTCGGTTTGATTTCGATCAGAACCCTCGGGTAGGTCAATGTTTACAAAAACGAAGTAGGGGTGGCCTTCGGTTGTTAAGGAGGTACGCATTAAGCTAGAAAGCGACAAAGATGCCAATACAACAACAGTCATAATGGCAGCAGTGGCATACCGTGCTCGTGGCCCGACAATTCTAATCAGAATGGGATGAAAAAAACTCTTTAATCGCTCAGTTAGGAGGCTGTCTTTTTGTTCTGCGTTTGGTCCATTTTCTCCTCCTTTTGCATAGTGAGAAAGATGCCCCGGAAGAATGAAAAAAGCCTCAATCAGAGACATCAGCAAAGAACAAATCACAACGGTGGGTACGATAGACATCACCCTGCCAACGGTTCCTTCCAGTAGAAGTAATGGTGCAAAGGCCAAACAAGTTGTCAGTGTTGAGGCAAAAACAGCACCAAAAACCTGCTGAGTTCCGTCGATTGCGGCTTGGACTTTGGATTTACCCATCTCAATGTGCCGTTGTACATTTTCGACAATAATCACTGCGTCATCGACAATGATACCAGTCACAAGAAGAAGGGCGAAGGTGGATACCACATTGATTGAAGTATCCGTCAGCAGCATGGTGAGAATGGCCCCCAAATAAGCCACTGGCATTCCCCAAATGACCAACATGGTGCTCCGAAGTCCAATAAAAGCCATCAGGCAAAGCCCAACGAGGATGATTCCTATCCCAGCATTGGCTGCAAGAATGGCCAGTCTGTCTTTCACAACGATGGCTGAGTCATCGAAACTTTTGATGGTCAAACCCTGCGGGGGTGTTACGGTTTTTTCCCACTCTTGAACCATTTTCACTGTTTTCAATGCGTCTGCATCATCGGTTCTGAGCAAGGTCAGCACGATGGCCGGTTGTCCATCCAATCGATAGCGGTAATACGGTTGTTCCCAATCTTCATAGATGTCTGCTATGTCTTCTAGGTAAATCGGAGGACCGCGGTCCGTCTTGGGAAGTGAAATTTTTTTGATGTCATCAATGTTTTGGAGGGCATTTGGTGTTCGGACCAGCACACTTTGTTCACCAATCTTAATGTTACCGGCTGGTGCGGCACCACTTGCTGCCTGAATCGCAGCCTGTATTTCTCCGTGTGTCATTTTCAATGCATCAAGTTTATTGGGATGAGTCTCGATCCGGATGACTTTTTCTGCGGCTCCTTTCAGACTCACTTCAGATACGCCTTGAAAGTCTTGAAGGGCAAGCGAGATCTTTTCGGCATAGTCAATTGCTTTGGTGTCACCCATTATGGCCACTCGAATAATGGGCACTGATACATTGATCACCAATACCCGTGGTGGCAAAATAGAGTCTGGAAGATTCTCAACTTCGTTAATGGCCCGTTCGATGTCACTTCGAGCTGTGTCTATATCGGTGTCTCTGGTCAGTTCAACATTAAACAATGCACGGCCTTCAGTGGCATCTGAGTAGTAGTGTTTAATGCCATCCACACTTCGAATGGCTTCTTCTACAGGTCGAATGATGGCGGTTTCGACTGACTCAGCGCTGGCCCCAGGGTAGATCACTATAGCCGCAATTCGGTCCACTTGTACTTTTGGGAATTGCTCTTTGGGAAGCAAGTTCCAAGCAAAGATACCCGCAATGCAAATGACCCAAAAGATGATGTTGACCAAAACCGAATTGTTGGCGCTTAACCGCACCAGCCAGCGTATCATTGGTCTGTCTCCAAAACCACGACCGCTTGTCCACTGCGCCAATCTGAGTTGGGATGCACGATCAGGCTGGTATCAGCAGGAATGCCATTGACATAGAGCCATTCACCATGTTCAATCACTGTTTCTATCAAATGGGTTGTGATGATGCCTTCCGCATCAACACTCATTAACTGACCGTTCAGGTCGAGTGCATCGATGTGAACCAAAGCGTCGGCCTTTGGGGGGGGCATGCTCAGGACGGCTTTTGCGCTGGCACCTGGCAACACATGCTCGGGTCTTGTCAAACTCAGGTTAAGATGCCAGCTAAGGCCACCTGTCGATGAGGCTGTGGGCGCAGAATCTATCTGGGCTGGATATTGGTTCCCATCGATTTGTATCGATACGGTTGCAGAATCTTTTGTCAAAGCCCTTCGATCTGTTGCGCTGATTCCTATGGTGGATTCAAGCCTTTCTGCATTGACGAGGCGAAAAGCGGGCTGACCGGAACCAATTAAGCTGCCTTTCTGTGGAAATATCTCAACCACTTCACCGCCAAAGGGCGTTTTGAGTTGGTGTTCATTGAATTGAGTGATGGCCAGTCGAAGTTGTGCTTTGGCAGCTGCAAGACCAGCTTCTGCTCGGACAACCCCTGTCTGAGCGCGTTCCAGTTCAACTTCTGCTGAATTGGAGCCCAATGCCTGAAGCCGTTCAAGATTATTTTGTGCGCCATCTAATACAGCTTGTGCGTCAGCCACCCCTGCTTCAGCCAGTGCCCTTTGTGCACTGGCTTGTTCCGAATCAAGAGAGAGCACCAAACTGCCTTGAGACAAGACTTCTCCTTCAATGGCGTGAATGGTCTGAATTCGCCCACTTATAAGCGTGCTTACGACAACATCGGCCTGTGCTTCTAGCGTACAACTGTACTGTTGAATGATGGGTTGATCTGCATTTTGGCTGTGGGTCAATTGGACGCGTGGGCGAGTATCAATTTTCAAGGCTTCGGTTTGTTCGGCTTGACAAGCCAAGAGAAAAATCCACATTATCTGAACCAATGACTCTTTCGGACGAGGTTATACTTTAACACCAGATGCTTTTTTTCCCAACTGAGAGGACATGAAGAGTTGGAATTACTCGGATAGCGGTCTACTGATTGCGTTGACAATTGTGGCATTGGTGTGTTGCGCCATGCCATTGTTTAATCTACTGGGATATGAGTCTGCAGCAGTCATGTCGATGGCTGTTTCGATTTTTGTTTTGCCTTATTTACACAGCAAGACCCGATTGTGTCCAAACGGTATGCTGCGTCATGGGGTAGGGAACAGTCCATTTCAACATTATTGTCGCAATGTGACCCGTGTTTGGCTTATCCTGCTTGTCCCCGCTGGCATCTTGAGCCTTAATGCATTGAAGGTTCCCAATTGTGATTTTGGGATGGGCATTTTATTTTGGAGCACTTTACCAACTGCCAGTGCAGCCTTATTTATAGCTTTCTTTCACTTATTTAATGCCATCCTTCCACGGCGCTCCGTATGGTTGGCGGCCTTGGTTTTAATTCTTGATCTCTTAAGTTTTGCTTGGCGATTAGCAATGGAACCCCCGATCATGGGATTTTCATGGTCCTTTGGTTGGTTTGCGGGATCCATTTATGATGAGGCGCTTCGTTATCCTGCATCACTTGCATGGCATCAAACGGGGATGATTTTGTTGGCCCTCAATGTCGTTTTGGGACTTGAATTATTTTGGCGAAGGCGCAGTTTCCGTGGATTGGGGTTGCTTTTGCCTATTTGGCTGATTTTGTTGTCGGCGTGGGCAGGAATTCAGTACAATGCAGAGGCTTTTCATATCCGTCAATCGTCTCAAAGTATTGTCCGTGCACTTGGAGGGCGAGCTGAAAGCGAACATGCCATTGTGTACTTCCAACGGGATTCTCTCAATGCACAACAGGAAGCACAGTTGCTGGAAGACATTGAGTTTCGGTATGCCACTCTTCAGGATTTCTTTGATGTGGATATTGTGGACTGGCGCAAGCAGAAAATGGAGATCTTCATTTACCCGAGCAGTCAGCGTCAACATGAGTTGATGGGCTCTCGAAATACACTTGTGGCTCGTCCATGGACACATCAAATGCACATTCGTTATCCGCAGTTTGGTCATTATGTTTTGACACATGAAATGGCACACCTTTTTTCAGCTGAGTTTGGTGGGCGTTGGACCAACCTCCCCGTTGATGGTCATGGGATACCGCATGTCGGTTTGATTGAAGGTGTGGCTGTTGCAGCGGATTGGCGCCCTTCTGAATTAAGTGTTCACGATACTGCAGCCGCACTTATTCAAATGGACAAGGCCCCTGACATTCGACACATCTTTGAGTGGCAAGGATTTTGGGCTCAGCCGTCTGGCAAAGCCTACACCTTGATGGGTTCTTTTGTGCGTTGGTTGATTGACACGCAAGGAATGGCGCGTTTCAAATCATTCTATGGTGAGATTGATTTTGAAAAGCACTTCGGACAGTCGGCTGAGACACTGATATTAAAGTGGGAAGACTATCTTAAAAATCGTCCTTTGAGTGAACGCCAATTGGCTTTGGCCCGGTACCGCTATGATTACGGCTCAGGCAATAGAAGTATTTTCGACAAGATGTGTGCTCGTACACTGGCTGAACTTGAACGCAAACAAGCGTCAGCTGAAGGAACTGGACGGTTCGATTTGGCCTTAACACTTTTGGATGGGTTGGATGGATATCGACCAAATGATCCTGAGTATCGCCTGCGCCGAGCAGAACTGTATATCAAAATGGAGCGGTGGGACGAAGCGCTGCTCCTCATTGACGAATTGTTAGGTGAATCGCTTCCAGCTGGTCTCAATGCTGAACTTATGGAGTTGAAGGGGGATGTGTTGTGGCGTCAGTTCAAACTCCAAAGTGCCATTGAATCCTACTCTCGAGCCATGGCGCTTGGAATAGGAGACAGTCGACTTCGGGGGGTTTTGGTGAAAATGGATGCGCTACAGAATCCTGACCCCCAATATCAGTCTGTGATTCAAAGTTACCTTTTGGCTTCAGACGATTGGATGGTTGATTTTTATGCCCTTCAGCAGATCAATTGCGAGGTGGCGAACACTGCCATACCTGAGTATCTTTCAGGGCGTTTTCTTCTTGACCGTCGAGTTTACGACAAGGCTGTCGAGGCTTTTCAATCACCTCTATCGTACCCACCACTAGAAGATGAGAGACAAATGGGACTGTTGCAGAGTCGCTATTGGCTTCGGGACTTTCAGGGTGCGTTGCGGCATGCTGCGGCCTTGGAAAATACCGAATCTCGACGGATTGAGCTGTTGGTTGATGAATGGAAAGCGCGTATTCATTGGCGACGGTCCTGGACTGGCATTACGGTGAAGCAATGAGTGTCTTAGATGGTCATGTTCTCATTACCGGAGCATCTTCAGGAATCGGCCAAGCAATGGCAATTGAATTGGCCACCCGTGCGCAATCACTGGTGCTTGTTGCCCGCAGAGCAGATCGATTAATGGCTCTGTCATCTCGATGCAGAGCCTTGAATCCGAATCTTGTGGTGCATGTAATGCCATGCGATTTGTCCAATGTTGAAAAACTTTCTGAGTTAATCCACGCAATTCAATCAGAAGACATTGCTGTCACAACCTTGATCAACAATGCTGGATTGGGTCAAATCGGACTATTTGAAGACTTAGATCCCACTCAGTTAGAGGTCATGTTGATGGTCAATGTGGTTGCTTTGACTTTGTTGACTCGGGCGTTTTTACCTGGAATTGTGGAGTCAAAAGGAGGAGTGCTCAACGTTTCATCTGGTTTTGGCTTGACTTGGATGCCTTATTTTTCGGCTTATGTCGGGACCAAGCATTTTGTTAGTGGAATGACCGCCTCATTGAGAGCAGAACTTTCAGGAACAGGTGTGGTGATCTCTCAGCTTTGTCCGGGGCCTGTGGCCACTGAGTTTGTCGCCGTAGCAGGCAATCCACTCGGCGGCTCAGCACCCTCATGGATTGAGCTTTCTTCTGAAGAGTGCGCTCGAATTGGCTTGCGGGGCTTTGAGCGTGGGCGTGAAATTATTGTCCCAGGATTTTGGGCTGGACTATCCATTTGGCTGGGCCGGCTCACGCCACGGTTTGTCCTTCGAATTTTCTATGGAATTATCGGGAAGGTCATGCGGAAACGATTGAAGTAGGGTTAATATGAATTCTATAGAAACAAGGATAATGACATGTTTTGGTTATGGTTGGCCTGTGGCGGCGAAAAGTCACAAGATACAATAAGTGACTCAGCAGGTTCAGACACTGGAGATGAAGTCGAACTGACTTGTATGGATGAAGATTCATACTTCTCTGGCTTAAGCATTGAACCGACTGACATTTCTACTGTTTTCCGTGTGTCTTGGACCGCAGAGGGCGATGAACATTATCTCCATTATCTTGACAGCGTTGGTGCCAGTCGATTTGTGTCGGCCCAAAGCTCTGGAAACACACATTCAGCACTTGCTGTGGGCTTAAAGCCCCTTGAAAGCTATGCACTCAGACCAGCTGTACAAATAGGGGAACAGGTCTTTTGTGGACAGGGTGAAGAAGTTCGTCCAGAAGCGCTGTCTCAGATGCTTCCTGAAAGTACACATCAGGGTGAAACAAAAGACGGATTTTTAGTCACCGCTCTCACAACAGAACAGATGCGATTTGTGACCATTGTTGATGGTTTGGGAGCCTTCGTTTGGGCAAAAGAGGTGCCTTTTCAAGGTGGCTTAAGTGAAGATGGGCCACTTACACAAGCGCTCTTGAGTTCGACCAATGATAAAATTGCGTACTTTACTTTTGACAACACCGGATCTCAGACTGCCACCCTCCATGAGGTTGGCTTAGACGGGACCGAGCTGCGGAGTGTCCCAGTTCCTGGTTGGCACATTTCCTTTACGGAAGTAGAGGCAGGGGTTTACGCTGGGTTGGGTTCGGAAACATATGTTCGTGAAGATGGGGTTGAGATTTATGGTGACACCATTGTCGAGCTGGCAGCTGATGGGACTCAGTCTGTCGTCTGGAACTCTTTTGACGACTTTTCACCTGAGCAGGGGTCTCCCTATTACGATCCCATGGCTGACGATTGGATGCATGCCAATTTTTTAGCCTTTGACAAAAGCCGTGGAAAGTACATGATTTCGTTGGGGCGCATCAATGCGGTTGCTCAAGTTGACCGTGCTACTGGCAGTCTAGATTGGATGGCGAGCGGAAACCCGATGTTTGCCACGGACATCCGTCCAGAAGATGAACAGGACTTCCCCTTTCTCATCTCTGAGCCGCATTCTGTACAATGGCTTGGAGACGGTCGCATTCTCGTCTTTAACCGCGGGTTTCCGACGGCCGAAATTGGTATGACCTGTTCGGAGGCAACGGAACTTCAGCTTGACCTGAACAATCGAACCATGACCAAAGTTTGGTCCGCACCGTCAGAAGAATGTCTGTCCGTTATTTTCTTGGGCGAAACGCATCGCATCGATGACGAACAAACCCTTGCGGTTTGGTCAGATCGAGGGCAGCTAGACATTTTTAACGCCGCATCCGAGTCGGTTTGGAAGGTCAACCTTAATTTTGGCGCCATCTTTGGATTTGGTTCTTGGCACAGTGAACTTGGAGCCATGCGTTAACCAGTGGTTGCCAATTGGCCCTGATGGCGTTGGATAAGGCCGATCCCGAGAAGTATTGGTAGGCCCTCATCCCAGCGTGGCCCCAAGGCTTGATTGGCCGTGTATACGGCCAATGCGATGGCAACTGGTCCGCTAAGGTTAGCCACCCAACCTGCTGTGGTTCGAACTCCAACAAGCACGGGTCCGATTTTTGGCATGAATTTAAGCCATTTCCAGGTTGAGCCAGCTGTGGCCATTAATAGGCGAGTGGCTGCCCAACGAGTACCGATGGCTGTCGCCGTGCCTCCAAGTCCTGTGGCGGTTTTCCATGCCGACTGTTGAAGTCTTCGTTTAAGATCCTCAGAAAGGTGGGTAATGGGAATGTCGGATTGAGGGGGCACCAAGTGGTCTGTTAGTTCTTTCAACTGTTGCCAACCATCCTGACTATCGAAAGTGAGGTTAAGTTTGGAAGAATAAACAAAGAGAATGGACTCAAGCGTATGGGTACTGAACTGATAGCCCAGCGGGGTGT
The DNA here is from genome assembly GCA_036146655.1 of Myxococcota bacterium. Classification (GTDB taxonomy): domain Bacteria; phylum Myxococcota_A; class UBA796; order UBA796; family UBA796; genus JAYYJC01. The sequence goes on from JAYYJC010000138.1 coordinate 8,745, forward strand.
GCGTTTGCCACCACAAAGTTTTGATCAACCGTTCGGCCAAAGTGTATGGCGGTTCTTG
>JAYYJC010000139.1:0-10038 GCA_036146655.1 Myxococcota bacterium
ACTTTGTGGAGACTGCTTAATGATGCTTAGCAGACGACAGCTCATAAAAATCTGCGCTGCCGTTGGTATTTCTTCAGGCATTGGAATTTCAGCGTTGGGCTTTCGTTGGTGGGATGTTCCTGCAGGTGTCCCCTACCGCAAAATGAGTATTGAAGAAGCGACTGTCCTGACCATCATTGCGCACGCTGCCTTTCCACCAGGACCGATTATTGCTCAAAATGCAAATGACCTTAAAATAGATCGATTTTTTGATCATCTGCTGTCCAACATGCCAATGGTTCAAACCAAGTTGCTTAAACTTCTTCTTAATGCTTTAAATACCGCCCCTTACCTTGAGATCAAATCAAGTCTTTCATCTCAGTCCAGTATAGAACAGCAAGAACAAGTCGAAAAATGGCTTAACCACCCCAATTATCTATTCAGAAATGCAGTTACTTCCTTGGTTATCCTTATCGGAATGGGCTACACGGCACATCCTGAAGTGTCACCCTACTTCAGTCAAATGCACCAGTGTGGGTATGGAGTACAGTAAGCATGGATGCAACGCATAATTTACCGACTGAGCAGGTTTTGCGGCCACCAGCAAAAGCTTTTGGCTTTCAACATTTGCAAACCAACAAAACCGTATCTTGTGATGCCGTCATTATTGGCGCAGGTCCCGGTGGTGGCTCAGTCGCAAAGGTTTTAAGTGAAGCAGGCTTGTCGGTTTGGGTCATTGAAAGCGGACCAGCACAAAGCCGTTTCAAGAAAAATTATGCGCATACTGCTCGCTATCACATGCAGGAAAATGGCACCATCGTTGCAAGCGGTTCAACAATGATGCCCATTGCAGCGGGAAAAGGTGTTGGTGGTTCAACCCTAATTAATTCAGCGCTGTCTTTTCGTGCTCCAGAGAAGGTCTTAGAGCGATGGGAGACAGAACTCAATGACCCGAGATGGGGACCACAATCTCTCAATCCTTTGTTTGACGATATTTCAAAACTCATTGGTGTTCAAACCACAGGCGCTCATATTGCAGGAAAAAACAATGAACTGATCGTTCGAGGGATACAATCTCTTGGTTTGGAAGGTGGTCTTGCTCCTCGTTCAACACCAGGTTGTGTTGGCTGTGGAGTCTGTTATTATGGCTGCCCATCTGGTGGTAAGGCGTCAACAAACCTGACACTTCTTGCAAGAGCTTGTGAAGCGGGCACACAAATACAAGCAGAAGCCGAAGTCAAAGACATCCTCATTGAAGGAAATAAGGCCGTCGGCATAAAAGCTCAAGCCATTGATCCAGAGACAGGAGCCCTCGGTGGTGTCTTGACCGTACGTGCTAAAAAAGTTTATCTTTGTGCAGGTGCCATTGGTTCTCCAAAGTTGCTTTGGCTTTCGGGTCTCGCTTCTTCACTGTCACCAGCAGTTGGAAAGCACTTGCATGTTCACCCTGGCTCCACATTAATTGGAATTTGCGATGAACCGATAGAAATGTGGAAAGGTGCCACTCAAGGCGCCTATTTTCATCACCCAGATTTGCCTGGAGTCTTGCCACACACTTTTTCTGCACCTCCAGAAGCCTGTTTGCTTGCTGCGGGCTACACTGGAAGTCATTTTCAAGAAGGACTCGCCATCCTTCCAAAGCTCTGTGGCATGTTGGTGATGGTTTCAGACAAAGGCGAAGGTACTGTTCGAGCATATTCGGACGGGCGAGCTAAGGTGTCTTATTATTTTGATGATGACGATATTCGACGCATAAAATCTGGTCTTATTGAGGTGGCAAAGGTCTTGTTTGCAGGCGGAGCCAAGCGCATTCGAGCACCCATATACGGATTTGGAGAACACAGTTCCATTTCGTCTATCCAAGAAAACCTTCATACGAAATCAATCACTGATTTTACACTTTACGCCGCACATCCAATGAGCACATGTAGAATGGGGACAAGCGCAGAGAATAGTGTTATTTCAAGTGAAGGAGAATGCCATCGTATCAACGGTCTCTATATTGCAGATGCAAGTATTTTCCCATCCAGCCTCGGTGTCAACCCACAACTGTCAACCATGGTCTGTGCAACGCAGGTGGCGACTTTATCCCTCGGCAAGTTTTAATCGATGTCCTTGCAGCCCCAACAACAAGTTCACTCCTTTACGCTAATCGAGAAAATAGGCTCGGGTGGCGACGGAGAAGTATGGTGTGCTGAGGACTCTGATGGCCGACGAGTTGCATTGAAAGCAAAGCTAAACACGGGCGACCCAGTTCGATTTCAACAAGAGTTTGAACGGTTACGCATTCTTCGATTTCCAAATGTTGTCCGTGCGCATCAAACCGGAATTGACAACGATTATATTTATTACACCATGGAGCTTGCAGAGGGACTTCATTTTCACGATTATGTTCAAGCTGGAAAAGACTTTAAAGAAAAAGTCATACGCTGCTTCAAGGCAACCAAAGGAATTGCAACCGCATTATCTGCTTTACATCAAGCTGGAATAGCTCATCTGGACCTTAAACCTGACAACATTATTGTAGACGAGACAGGATATGCGCTCTTGGTTGATTTTGGGAGAAGTTGTGCTTTGGGCGACAGGCGACTGAATGAAGGTATGCAGGCGACAATGCAATACATGGCCCCAGAGCAACGGGTAGGGCTTCCAACCTGTACAGAAGCCGACATTTATTCCTTGGGCGTCAGCATTTACGAAGCCCTGACTGGAGAACCTGCCCCCCGCCATTTAATTGGTCAACCCTGGCCCTCACTGATTTTCTTGGGACCAGAAATTAGCCTTCATTTTGCAGAACTTGTCTCCGATATGTTGTCACTTGATCCAAACTGGCGTCCAACAGCTGAAAAAGTAAGATCTGTTTTAAACGCACTTGAGAATGACTTACCTCTCCCCCCTCCTCGATATCCGGAACCCGAAACCTACATTGGAGATGCTTCTGTACTTCAACATCGTTCAGCAGTCGTCGTAGGCCCTTTTGGAAGTGGCTGCACCCGTATGATTAATGAAGCGAGACGAGAATGGTTTGCCTCTGGTTATCGTTCGATAAGTGGACGGTGTAATCCAATTACTCCCTTTGGTGCAGTTGTTGAGATTCTTGAATCTCTTTTCAAACCGTATTCCCCAGAAATGTGTCGAACCATTGCTGGACCACAAGCAGCCATTCTCAGAGCCATTGCTCCCAATCTCCCATTGCCATCTGAACAGACGGAAGATTGGCCCATTGAAATACCAAGGCTGGCTGTTGCCATTGCTCAGGTCTTACATCGTATCAAACCAATTGCGCTCATATTTTATGAGGTCCAACTTGCAGATCCGGGAACATCAACCTTGTTATCATTGCTCAATGAAGCCATACCAAATGAAGTGTACATTTGGTGCTCTTCACGAACCCAGATGCCTTGGGGCCAACATGTGTCTCCACCAATCTGGGGCAAATATCAAGACCAAATGATTTTACAATGTCTTGTTCCTGACGAAATCACAGCCACCAATGTCATCGAAGCCAAAAAACCACTTGATAGCTGTATTTCTGCTTGGCAAGAAATTGCAAAATGGCGAAATGATCCGCCCATTAACCTTGCTAGTGCCAGGGAGCTTGCCAATCTTTCTCTTTTGAATCAGCCGTTTCCGAAAAGCATTGCTCACAGCTTAAATGCCAAAATAGACCACTACATTGAAATGGGATTGCTCGAAAGCGTGCGACACAATGATGGTGATCCCACCCTACAATTTTCCTCTTATCCAAATTATTTGGTGGCACAGTCTACTGTCAGCACCCCACGGCTTCACCTCTTGGCCGCACAGGCTTGGCAACGGTCTCGATATACGGATGTTAAAGACCAAGAAGCGTGTCATCATCGTATGATTGTTCATACCGATTGCAAAATCAACATCTATTCAAGTATTCGTCTCGCTCTTAAAACCGATCAAACCCTTGATGTGAAGCGTTGGCTTCGAATCTACGATTTGTGTTATCCAAAGTCGAAAAAATCTGAACAGCCAGATTTTATGCTTGAATATGCGCGTGCTTACATTGCTCTTCATATTCGTCCCGGCCGATTGAGTGCAGCCAGCTTTTCTGCTCTTTCACGCAAATCCAGAAATAAATCTGAGAGCCAACTTGTCGATTATCTCGGCTTTCAGCAAGTGTCCAAACACGGCAGCAGCGTCCATGCCATTGAAATGGGGCTTGAGCTTCTAGAACAAACAAAGAAAGATGACCCAAGATTGGCTGCGAAATTATTTCATAAAATTGGTGGTGTTTACATTCGAAGTGGTCAATACGACATCGGATTGGACTTAATCAAAGACGGTCTGAAGTTTCTAGAAGATACTCAACTCGATACGGATCCCAGTCTGGCGACCCAGCTACAAATCTTAATGTCCGCAGCATCCATTTACGGCTTAAAGCTAAAAGAAGCTGAAAAGGTCTGCATTGAATGCCGTGACAGGGCACTCATCCACGATCTGACGCCGAACATATTGTCATCCAGCGTAAATCTGGCCTTGAGTTACTATCAACAGGGCAAAAGAACCGATGCACGCCAGATTGTCATGCGGAGTAAAAGATACCTTCACCAGGTCGATATGCCAGAACACCAAGCTTACTTCGCCCTGATTGATGGAATACTGGCAGTGGACCGTGGAGATTTCAGTTTGGGGGTGCTTCAGCTCGACAGAGCAATCTCGATAGCTCAGCCAATTAATTCAAGCTATATTTTGAGCAATGCCTACACGGCATTGTTGTTTGCAGCCATTGCGACTGCTTCGAGAGAAGATGCTCAGCGGGCAATGCACGGTTACTCAACTCTAAATATTGACAGTCATGAAGACATCTGGCCTGTGGCTCTCTCGCAATGGAAGTGGTTCAATGGGGATTTAGAGGGCGCTCGACAAAGTCTTAAACAGCAACGTTTTGCCTACGAAAATCTCAGGGTCGAACTCGAAAAATGTAAGTTTGACTTGATTGCTGGAGACCTAGAGAAGGCTGCCTCTGGAGCACAGGATTGCCTTGAACTTGCGGAGACAAGTGGATGCAATGACATTAAGCTGTTGGCCAAGTTGATTTATGCAACCGCAATTGGCAAGAACAATCAGCATGTTGCTGAATTGCTTTCAGAACTAAAGCAGTCAGAGTGGCTCGAACATTACCTCGGTGGTTTGTATATAAATGCCATTCGACTCCGTCTAAGAGAAGAATCAATAGACAACACCCTCTCAGAACTGTACGAGCGTTCAACGGCTGTCAATCACCGTCTTTATCAAGCCCTCGGTGAACCCAGTTCTTGGTAAGTGGGGCACTTATAAGGTCAATATGGTAGAATACACTAATATTTGAGGATGGGGCTTCAGTGAAACAAAGTGGGGATACAATTGGTGCGTTTACCATCATTGAGACAGTCCATCACGAAGGCGGCACTGACTATTATCACGCACTGAGAAAAGGATTGGGAGGGTTCACTCAACAGGTTCTGCTCCATCACATCCCCGATACACCAAATGTTCAATCAGAACACTGGTTAGCCAATGCCAAAACATCCGGACTCTTGTCTCATACAAACATCATTCAAGTGCTCGACATCAAGTCCATTGATGATGGGTGGTACATTGCAATGGAGTCGGTAACCGGTCCCTCACTCAAGGAACTCATAAAAAAGTGCTCCGATCGCCGCCATCTACTTCCCATTTCTCAAGCGCTGTACATCACCCTTGAGATTTTAAGCGCCTTGCACTATGCTCACAATCGGGGATTAAAAAGAGGAAATCTCCGACAAAAGATTATTGTCACTCACAATGACATCCGACCTGAAAATGTGCTCATTGATATGCAAGGCGGCATAAAACTTTGGGGATTTGCAAAAGAACACCCTCCCAAGACAAGAACAGCCTTTCATCCTGCCGAACCGAGATTGGACATCCGCTCTGATATTTATTCGGTTGCCGCATTGTTGATTTACATGCTCACAGGTAAATCCCCTCACCAATGGTCACAACCACTGTCAGAGGATGCCGAGACTGAACAAAGTTATACGCTAATCACACCAGAAGCTCTTCGACAAGCTCGCCCAGACATTGACTCAGGTTTAATCGCCATTATCACCCAAGCACTCAGTCACCACCCTTCAGACCGTTTCCAATCAGCAGCGGCACTTAAAGAAGCCCTTCAAAAACACATTGATGCCAGCATACTATTGACTTCTTCAATTGCATTGGCAGCCCTTTTGGCTGATATTTTTGAAGTTCCAAAAGAGGTCGATGAAGTACCGACGATTGTTTCAAAAACCATGCCCATAACGGACATTTTGTCACAGCCTTTGGTCATGTATAAAGAGCAAGAACCATCAACCATTGCCCATTTGGTTTTAAATTCTGACAACACCAGTCCCAAAATAAGTCGATCAAACTTGCCACCCCCAACATTACCCAAACTGGATTCAAGGCAGTCTTTGGAATCAAATGAACAGACCAAAGAACCAAATATAATTCCCACCCCGCCTCCTATCAGAGGTAACCTTGCGCAACGGCTTATTCTGACCACTCTTTGGATATTTAGTGTTGCACTTGCCTTCTTTGTGGGGATTCAACTTCGTCCAAAAGTCATACCAATCGACTCGGATCCCACCCTCATTATTGTGATGGACGAAGATTCAAATGTACAAGTCGATGACAAGCCAGTTCAAAATAACGAGTCAATTTCAGTTGAAAGCGATAAAGAACTCGTGCTGACCTATGAAAAAGAGAATATAAGGGGTACGATTTTAATTCCTCCTCTTCAAATGAATGAAATCCGTCATATTGATCTACGAGCACCTATCGTTCCAACAGAATAAGGACTTTCACCATGGCTGCTGCTCTAATCCGCGCAATGCGCCCAAAACAATGGGCTAAAAATGTCTTTCTCTTTGCAGCAATTGTATTTTCATTGCAATTTGACAACAGTGCGGCATGGATTCAAACGGGTCTGGCATTTGCCGCATTTTGTTGTATTTCCAGCAGTGGGTACATCTTTAATGATGCACTCGATAAAGAAGCGGACGCCAAACACCCAAAGAAGAAGTTCCGTCCCATCGCTTCTGGAGCACTCCCTCTTGGTTTGGCCTATGTTGAAATGGCCGTCTTGTTTGTCACAGGTTCGGTTTTGGCTTACATCGCCTCACCATGGGTTTTGCTGGTGGCTTGGTTGTATTTTGCAAATACAATGAGCTATACCTTTTACTTCAAGCACCTTGTTATCCTGGACATTATGTTCATTGCATCCGGATTTTTATGGCGTGTTGTGGCGGGAGCTGTTGCCATAAATGTTCCAACTTCTCCATGGTTATTGACCTGTACTGCATTTTTGGCGCTCTTCTTGGGCTTCAATAAACGCCGAGGTGAACTGATGGTTGTCAAAGGCAGTGAAACCCGTAAAAATCTGAAGGATTACACCCCAGAACTGGTTGCTGAGTTTCAAGCCATTACCACATCTGGTACGATTATTTCGTATGCGTTGTACACCGTTCTTGGTCCACATGACAATCCTTGGCTCTTAATTACACTGCCCTATGTACTGTACGGAATATTTCGCTACATTTACCTGGTTACTGCCAAAAATGAGGGTGGTGCACCTGATGAAACGCTTCTCAAGGACAAGCCTATTCTCATTAATGGCTTTCTGTATGTGGTGACACTTATCACTGTTCTTGTTCTGACAGAAAAGGGCTTCTAACGCTCAATAAATGCACACGGATGAGTCGACTGACCTTGGTCTAATCAGATTTTGTAAAGCACAAAAAAAGCCCACTGAAATCCAGTGGGCTTTTAGAGTATTTTTGTTTCAACTAGAAGTTGTATCCCAAAATGACCTGAACATTTGGAAGCCGTGAACCAAACTGCCAAAGCTTAGACAGTTCGTTTTCATCTTTACCATCAAGTTCAGCTCCACTGTTGGTAAGAAGACCGATGTCCCCACCAATGACAAATCCTTTCTTGGCACCGCCACCAAATCCAATTCCAGTGTAAACGGCGGGGTTCTCGTTGTAAGAGAAAGTGGTAACATCACCAGTAGCATCATTTTCGAGTTCTCCATCGATGCTTCCAACAGCAAGACCTGCATTTAATCGAAACCAATGTGCACCTTTAATGGGGCGATGATTAACGAAAAAACCTGCCCATGTAGAGGTGTTGTTGGCCGTGTAGCTGACATCGTTGAAGGTGGGATTGGATTCAAATTCGGGAAGTCCACCGATGCTTACAAGATATGTGGTTTTGTGAGATTGATGTTTTGCAAAATTGAATGAACCGCCGAAAGGACTAACGCCCAGTGTAATTCCGTAATCGGCAATGTTTTCGTTTTTCTTCGCTTCAGCTTGCTGAGGGGCCAAAATGAGGCTTCCAAGTACAGCAAAACCTGTGAATAGTTGTAAAGTCTTTGCGTTACGCATTTGATTCTCCTTTTTATTAGGTAAGAAGGAGAATAGTTGATTTCGGAATTGAAATGTACAAAATTATGAATTTAATTGTTCATTGCGTTTTATTTCGTAACCATTTTCAACCGTAAGTCATTTAACCAATGCCCTCTAATCACTGCTCCACTCGGCAAAGCGCATTGATACAATGAACTTACTTCAGCCAGTAAACAAAGCGGATCAAGTTCATGCAAAGTCATGAAAACTTTGGTAGGACCTAATTTTCTAGTGAAGAATACGAAGGTTGATAGGCCAGCCGATTTCTCGGCGTTCCTTATCCCAAGCGGAAGGTATAACTGACCTGCTGCGGAGAGCCTGTAAATGGGGGCATGGTGACACTTTTAATGGCATCGGCCAAACAAGTTTCAAAGGAAGAGCCTTTGTAGGGTCCTGTTGTAATGTACGCAGTCAAGATGTTTCCATCTGGAGCCACCATAAACTGCACTGGTACATTGTTTGGAGGTGTTCCTGTCTGCTTGTATTCCGCTTGAAAGCACCGCTTCACCTTGGCATTTGAAGACAGAACCGTATGAACGACTGTGTCTGGGATTTGAGTTGCAGGTGCAGGGGCACTTGGTTCAGGAGTAATTGGGGCGGCTTCTGGCTCGGGTTCTGGAGCTGGCGTCGGCGCTGGCGCTGGGGCTGGGGCTGGGGCTGGCTCAGGTAAAGCCTCTGTTGTGTTAGATGCAACCGGTGGCGGCGTCGGGATGGGTGTTGGAACAGGAGCAACTGCTTCGTCATCCTCAGCGGCTTCAGCAACCGCCTCAGCCTCAACTGCAGCTTCGTCAGCTTCTTCCTCATCACCATCTGTATCTTCGTCTTCTGCATTCGCCTCAGGCGCTTCAGTGTTCTTCAACAACTCAGGCTTGTCAAGAGATGGTTGTGCATCTGCAACGGTAGTGCTACTCGTCTCTGAAGCTGCGAAACCTGTCACGAATACAGCCGCACATACAATCAACCCGACAACAGTTGACAACCCAATTGATACACCTTTTGACGCTGAAGTGGCTCCAAAATTACTGGTCATGGCAACCAGCACATTGGAAAGAAGACCAGCAAACCCAAGTCCAAGTCCAATCATGGCCAAGAGTTGATTAGAGGCATTGGCGCCATACGCTGCCGAAGCCAAACCAATCATGGCTAAAAATGAAGCTCCCACGATGAGATACATGTCAGAATTGGGAACAACTTGTTTGGATGAACTGGATGTTGGTGCCTTTTCAGGTTTAGCCTTTTCGGATTCAGGGGTACTTTGCCTTATCTGAGGTGCAAGCTTTGCGAGTGCGGCTTGTGTGTCGACGACGGGATCAGGTTTCGAAGAAATGGTCCGGTCATCTACATCATCAGGGCCAGACGGCAAATCTTGTGGCAAATCTAGGCCGCCTGATTGTCTCATCAACTGAACACCATCACCAATTGGCTTCGGCTGCTCTGCTTCAGGTTCTGACTTTACAGGAGGTTTGGCTTCGTCATTAATGAGTGTTCGTTCGTCATCGTGATTGACCAAGGCATCTTCAATCTCCTTCTTGGCCTCATTTTGTTCATGATGGATCAAAATGTGACTACCACACCGCCGACAAGTTGCACGGTTGACTCGTTTTCCAAGTTT
>JAYYJC010000140.1:0-4002 GCA_036146655.1 Myxococcota bacterium
TGTTCGGGTGTGGTCGCTGATGTGTGGCGCCTCACGGATGGAACACGGATTACGGATGTTGGACATTACTGCGCAAATACAGATGTCACTTCCCCCTTGGAAGTTGGTACAGCATTAAACAATGGTACCCCAGACATTGTAGGGTTTGGGGTTATCGATATGCGTGGAAATGCCATGGAGTGGGTGCATGATGTTTATGTCAATTCCCCAGACAATACTCAGAGCATCAATTGGGTTGTTGATGGCAATGGCTTGGAGACCAAGCGCAACAGAAAGGGCAGCACTCATGCGTCATTGCCAGAGGATATGCGAGCGGCATTTCGGTGGGAGCTAAGCGCCAATTCAACCGGCGGCCTTGGCACCGGCTTTCGAATCGTGCGCACCCTAAATCCGTAAGACCATGGAGTGGCCATGATTTGTTTCTATGCATTGTTGCTGGCATGTTCTTTTTTAATGGGGTGTGGAACTCAGCCCATCAAAGGGTCTGGTACTCTGGCCAAAAAAGAAATCAATGTGTCAGACTTTTATGGCGTACATCTAAAGGTCCCTTTGCGGTTGGCCGTCGAGGTCAATCACAAAGGACCTCTTCCTCAGATACTCGAAATGGCATCTGATGACAACATTGTAGAGCACATTCGAGCGGTTGTGAAAGATGGCACATTGAATGTTGATTTTAATACAGATGCTAAAATATTTTCCAAAATGGGCGTGGGCTTATCGACCACCGCCAATGAAGTCAAAGAAGTCAGACTAGAGAAGATGTCCAAACTGATATTGAAAGGAAAGGCCATGAGCTTGACGCTTAGTCTCGCATTTAACTCTGCCTTTGTGGGAGAGTCTTACCAGACGAAGTCCGTACATGTGGAACTTGAACCACTTGCCCGCGCCAGTGTGTGCGCAACAGAAAAGATATCTGGAAAGGTCGCCAAAGGGGCTGTATTGATCGTGTCGTGCGGTGGGGATTTTGGTTCGGTTTCTGTTGAAGACGGTGGGGAGATTAGACTTCTGGATGAGCCGTGAATAGAAAGGCTTTCATCGCTTTCGGTGGACTCTGTGTTGGATGCGCATATCACTTTGGTGTTCAGCCCAGCAATGAAAGGCAGTGGGAACAAGATCAACTTCGTCTGGTTCATGTGACCATCGATAAAGAACTATACCACCTAGACAATGTCAGAGACTTTCATTACAACAGTGAAGCAGACTATGAGATCCGCTATACAGACCGTGAAGTGCCTCTAGACCAAGTTCAAACGGTTGACCTCCTTTTGTCAACTTTTGGTGACCACCGTGCGCTGGCACATGTCTATTTGTCATTTGGTTACACGGACTTAAACCAAGAAGCACAGCAGTTGGTTCTCTCTGTAGAGATCCGCAAAGAGGTCGGGGAGCAGTATTCTCCAATTGCTGGTCTGTTTCGACAATATGAACTTTCATATGTCATTGGAACAGAGCGGGATGTGGTTCTACTTCGGACCAACCATCGCAATGAACCGACATACTTATTTCCCATTGACACTCCGCCAGAAAAGGTTCAAGCACTCTTTGAATCGGTGATGAACCACGTTGCCCGCCTTGAAACCGAGCCTGAGTTCTACAATACGCTGACAAACGCCTGCGGCACCAATATTATGCGTCATGTCAATGCTGTCAGACAAGCGCCTGTCCCTTGGACTTATCGATTTGTACTCCCAGGCTACGCAGACGCCCTCGCATATGACCTTGGTCTCATAGATTCTGAGGCGGGTGTAGCCCAACTGCGTGCCGACCATTACATTAATGAGCTCGCTTTAAAGCATGGCGATCGAGCGGGGTTCTCTCAAGCCATTCGGCATAACAAGGCCCCGTAAAATCTGGGTTCTTTTGGGGATCTGACGGGCTTATGAGCTGCAAGACAGCATTGAGCAACCAGCACGGTTGCGGGCCCACTCTGGTCTTTTCTGTTCGTATTCTTCAAAGCCTGCAACAGACTCGTACGGCCGTTCAAGTCGCTGAAGCAACGCATTTAATGGACCCTCGTCTCCTTTGTTTGAAGCATCAATGGCCAACTGCGCTACCCAGTTGCGAAGGACAAATTGAGGGTTGACCGAATTCATCAGTTGAGACCGTTCGGGGTCAGCAAATGCTTGAGATTGAAGGCGCTGTTGATATTGTTGAAACCAAATCTCCCATTTTCCTTGATTGTCGTCAGAGGGAGGTGCATCGCAAAGGTCATAAATGCCTTGCAAGTCCACGGTGCCTTTTTGAGGGCAATCAGACAATTGTCGATAGAACAGGGTAAAATCACACTGACTGTCGACCATTAATTGATTGAGCCGTTGGCAGAGGCCTTCATCGCCCTCTTGCCATGCTTCGAAACCCAACTTCTTTGCCCACAGGTCATTGTAGCTGCCGTGAACGGTTTGCCGGTATCGGTCAAGACAATGCTGAAGTGGCGGTACCTCTTCAATCAAAGGGTAAAGTGCCTGAGCGAGGCGAGACAAGTTCCACATGCCAATGTCTGGTTGATTTCCGTAAGCATAGCGGCGACCTTGCGCATCGGTGGTGTTCGGTGTCCACCCAAAGTCCAACGGCTCAATCCAACCATAGGGACCATAATCAATTGTGAGGCCAAGAATGGACATGTTGTCTGTGTTCATCACACCGTGCACAAAGCCAACTCCCATCCATTGGACCATGAGCTGAGCGGTTTTTTGGCAAACCTGGTCAAAAAATTCGACCACACCGTCCTTCTGGGCCGTGTTGATGCTGTGAAAGTAGTTCTGAATCGTAAATTCTGTTAGCTGCTTGAGATTGTCGATGTCGTTTCGTGCTGCAAAAATTTCAAAGTTTCCAAATCGGATGAAGCTGGGCGAAACCCGTGCGCAGATGGCTCCAATTTCAGGCTCAGGGTGGCCGCTGTAGAACATGTCTCTCACAACACTGTCTCCCGTTTTACTCAGACACAGTGCGCGTGTGGTCGGAATACCAAGGTGATGCATGGCTTCTGAACACAAAAACTCACGAATAGACGAACGCAATACCGCCCGGCCGTCTGCCATTCTCGAGTACGGGGTTGGTCCAGCACCTTTGAGTTGAAGCTCCCAATATTCTCCAGTTTCTGTCCGCACTTCTCCGAGCGCGATTGCCCGTCCATCTCCCAGCTGCCCCGCCCAATTTCCAAACTGATGGCCTCCATAACAAGCGGCATAAGGTACCATATTTGCCAATGTTTGATTGCCTGCAAACAGTTGGGCTGCAAGCGGGCTGTTCATGTCTTCTTCACAAAGGTCCAAAAGGGTCGCCATGGGTTTGGAATAAGCGATGATCTCTGGATTTGAAACAGGAGTGGGTCGAACCTTTGAATAGGCTGCACGGAAGACCTGACGCACATTTGAGGCTTCTGAGGGGTCTGCGGGGAGTGCATTGGAAAATCGATTGGTAAATTGAAGCGTGGCAAGTGACATTGTTGTTCTCTCGTCAACTGGGAGATGCGGTTGGAACATAACGCATTGGCGGAAGCCGTCGAAATCAATCAGAACTGGCTATGCGGCTGTAATGCACCTTTTTTGCTGGGCGCCCCAAGTGAAAATCTGTTCTATGGCTTTTGTTCTTTCTTTTGAAGCCACACTTCATAGCCTATGGTGTAATTGACATTTGCGGTATGATTGTCCTGACCAAAGGATGAGCTCCCAGTGACCGGTACGGTGGACATAATCCGCCAGCCTTCGGAAACGAGTTTTTGAATGGCTTCTGTGGCGGTCTTGGTTTGTTCATTGTCTTTGGGGTGTATGTTAAACCCACCCTCTGTTTTCTCGATGATTTGCCCGTACGGCACCCATACCACTTTCGCCTGCATTCCGTACCTCATGTGTTCATTAAACACTACCTTAACACAAGTGCAGCATGACAGGCTTACTTGTCAGACCGTACACTGAAATAAAGGCCGCATTGACCACATTCACCATAAATTGAACGCTATATTTGGTTTGGCCTTGGATGTGATTGGTTGATGCGCCATTGGTG
>JAYYJC010000141.1:0-6416 GCA_036146655.1 Myxococcota bacterium
GGTGTCCACGCTTTGTCTCCACCTCTTTGATCTGAAACATCTTCCTCGTTGGCCAGCATGACAAAGGCGATGTCGGCATCAGTTGAAAGTGCCATGCGTGCCATCGTATCAAGATTGTTTGCATAGTCGTTTATGGACACCCGACGAAGACCAATGTGGTCAGCAGAGCCCACCTGCCAACCCACATAGCGTTTTTTCTTAATGGTTGTGCTGGTTTGTGATAGCCTCAACCGCCAATCTAGAACTCTGTATATGGCTGATTTGGAGAAGATACGCTTCAAGCGCCCAACAATCGATTCCTCGTAACCGGTGTATAAAGAGAGGATGTCTTTGTCGATAAATGCATCAAAATTATTATCTGACCAAATATTTGCACAGACGATGAGATCTGGTTCAATCTTTAAGCCCCTAAGCCGAAGTAAATTGATGCTCTGGAAGCTAGAATAACCAGGTACTGCAGCGTTTACAGGTTGAACCTGTTGACCGAGCTGCTGAGCGGCAACAGAAGAAAAGACTTCATGGTCATCCACTCCAAACCCATAAACACTTGAGTCTCCAGTTGTAATGAACCGCCTAATTCCTTCTGGCTTAGGAACAGCCAACTCATCTGCTCTAAAGCCCATACTGTTAATGTTCGCCGTGAAGTTCAAGTCCTGATTAGAGGTGGTCCATTTACCCGGAACATTCTCAAATATTAGATAAGGGTTACCGTACAGGGTGACTTCTCGCCGTTCTCCACCTCTGGGGGCGGGGGCAGCCCAGTTTCGTAGATCTTCCAGAAAGAAGTTCCCTGCGATGAGTTCAGAAAGTCCCCATATGCCTAAAATAGTGATTGCGGAAAAAATAAATTTTTGTCGAGAAGTTGGCATGGCATTGTCATCGTTTAATTACGATATAACATAACCTATGGCGGGCTCAATGTGGCCTCTTGTTCGGCAATTTCTTGTTCAACTTGCCTGAGGTTCTCTAAAGCAGCCTTGTTTTTAGGATCAAACCTTAATACG
Organism: Myxococcota bacterium; assembly: GCA_036146655.1. Taxonomy (GTDB): domain Bacteria; phylum Myxococcota_A; class UBA796; order UBA796; family UBA796; genus JAYYJC01. The sequence continues at coordinate 1,005 of JAYYJC010000141.1, forward strand.
GCACGGAAGGTTTGCGCTGCACCCTCGAGGTTGCCTTGTTCTATTTGTATCAGTCCCACTGCGCCACGAGCTGAGTGATGATTGGGATCACTTAGTGTTGCTCTTCTGAAGTCATCTTCTGCTTTTTTCCATTGAGAAAGATTGTAGTAGGCTCTGCCTCTAAGGTACCAAGCCTCAGCTGTTTTTTCGATTTGCAAAGCCCGCTCGACTTCAAGAAGTGCACGGGTATTGCGTTCTAAATCAAGGTAAAGTTCAGCCAATTGTAGGTGAGGCATAAGGTGTTGGCTTTGCGACAGCGTTATTGACTTTCTTAATCGAGCTTCCGCTTCATCAAATCGACGTTGAAGTCTTAGAAATGTACCCAAGTTGTAGTGACTACGCCATTGGTTTGGATATTGTTTAAGTGCGAGCGTTAGCCACTTTTCAACCGTTTCGTGGTCATCTTGAAGGCCAGCAATCCGTGCGAGGCCATCTAATGTGGCATGATTTTCAGGATTAATGTTGTATGCGCTCTCATAGTAGGTTTTGGCCTTATCGATTTGGCCCTGACCGATTGCAATTTCGCCGAGCAACAACAGGGGTGTTTCTGCGCTTGGGGCGAGCATTCTCGCAGTGGTTGCATACCGTGCAGCTTCCGCCCACGCATCCGAGCTTTGACCTTCCAAGCGAGCAATTTTTATTTGATTACGGGCATCTCTTAGGTGTGGTTCTACCAAAGTTGTCAACGCATCTTGTGAGCCAAACCCTTGTTCAAGCAGTTGTGATGCATTGAGGAAAACATCTTGTATTTGACCTTCAGACGCTTGACTTAAAATAGAGAGGAACTTCAGTTTTGCGTCAAGCTCGGGTTTGAGTGTTGAAGATTGTTCAGGACTTAAGGCTTCCCAGATGGACTCAGGAGTCGAAGTCAGCTCATGCAGTTTGCCGACGTGAAGTAAAGGCAAAGTGGGACTGTTGGAAGGATGAAACCCATCAATACTCTGGGACTCTGCGTCAGTCCATTGTTTGAGCACGGCATGGCCAGCAATTGCTCGAGCTGCAAGCGCTGGTATATTTTCGTTTAATAGAGCTTCTGGCGGTGTTTTAGTTAGCAACCGTTCGAACTCAGTGTAATCAAAGGGTTGATTGCCAACAATCAGGATGAGGTCATCTACACCATTTGGGGGAAGCCAAAGCTGCGCATGTGGGAAAGTATCAAGTGCAGACGCAATGGCAGTCTGAACTGAGCCAGATGGCCAATAGCTGGTGTGTAGTATGAAGATGGCTCTACCAGATTCTGAAAGACTCCTCTTACGCCATTCAAAAAAAGTACGGCCTGGCCGACCTTGCACAATTGTGTCGAAGGGCGTATGGATGGCCTCAATTATCAAATCAAACTTTGAATACTGGCGCAAGATTTGGCGCCTGCTGAGATTATGAAGGCTCACATTGCTTTGCAAAAGTTTATTGGTGCGTGACTCTGAGAGCTCGGCAACCGTTCTTGTAAGCCAAGGGTCAGGCGTGTGGACATGCACTTGATAAGCGGAATGGGTATATGCGGAGAGTATGTTCGATGTGAAATCACCCAAAATGGCAACTTGCGCCACAGTTTCAAACCAAACAGAAGCAAGACGGCCCACAAAGTATTCAGAGGATGCTTGGCGTCCAACCGTCGAAATGCGAAACCCGTTGGACCATCCTTTCAAAATCTGTGATTCATTGACAAAAAAAGACATGCCTTCAGTGGTTTCAAGAATGTGGTGCCCCCATGCTGACCATCTTTCAACCGGTAAATTTGGCTTATCTTCGTTGGGTATATGATGCGGCGTAAGCCAAACCCCACTTCCTCTTGGGGTTTTTTCAGAAAGCGAAAATCCAGAAACCATAACAGCAGCCATCAGTAGGAGTGCTCTTTGCGACATTTGTGAGCCGATAAGTCCCCCCCAAAACAGCAGGACAATTATGAACCATGTCGGGTTGAGCTCAGATGAGGACAAAAGACTAATTGCGCATCCAACCCAAAAGAGGCGGATAGACCATGGATGAAATCGGATTGACAAGCCAGAGAGCATGCCCAAAAAAATTCCAGTCACAATCGGAAGCGTCTTTAAAAAAGACCATGGAGCTGTCCCGATGGTTGAGTCGATGATGGAATGAAAAAAACCCAAGCCAAATATGTAAAAAAGCAGCATAGGGAACATCATCAGGCAAGAAATAGACAAGACCGATTGTCGAGGCAATAGCAAATGGCTCGCAGCAACAGCAATGATGAAAACGATGTTGTCAAGCAGTAATAGGCCCAAAGAACTTTTCAAAATAATCCATGATAGGCCCACCAATAAGCCAGACATTAACGCAAGAATACTGTCGATACTTTGAATTGGCTGATTTAAATTGTCTGCCTTGGAGTAGGGTGATTTTGCACCAATAATCCAAAGTGCTACGATTGGCGCAAAGACAACTTCATTCGGGATGGAAAGACTGATTGCGATTGCAATGAGAAATGATGATGCCGTCGTCTTTTTCGAGAATACATTGTCTTTTAATCGAATTTTAGATGCAAAACCCAACATAAAGACGATACAGTGCAGTCCCAATAGGGGGATTGCGAAAAATGACAGAAACAGACCTATTGTTTCGATAATGATAGAATACTTACGATAAGATTGCACATCTGTTAAAATCTTTAAACCCATGAATTCGCCAAACCACCAACAAACAATCGACAACAGAACGCTGGGATACAACAGTTCCGCTTCTCCATTGATGACAAAATTTGTGTGCACTGAACTCACAACACAAGCAGGAAGTGCGCCCGCACAAAATTGCGCCACTGCATTGCGTGTCATTTTAGAGCGAATTGGGTTCTGTAAGTCTGTTTTCAAGTTTGATGACCGATGTCCAGAGTCTGCGGTGAGCAGTTCAATTTATAATGGTTATCGTCCCGATATGTGGATAATTTTACACATTATTGCTAATGAACTTTCAGTTTTGATTTCTTTCTTGTTGAACATTGCCCATAAATTTGGTAAGTATTTACATGTCAAGATTATTAAACCCATTAACGAGCGCAACAGATGCTTGAATTTCTAAATCGTTCACAATCAACAGTAGCGATTGATATCGGCTCAAACAGCATTAAGTTGGTACAGCTGGAATCGGCTGCCAAAGGTGGTGCGTGGCGTTTAATTTCTCACGGCATGACCACACTTCCGCCTGAGTCTATCGTTGATGGGCAGGTGATGAATACATCAGCAATTGTTGAAAGCATTGGTTCTTTAATCGCTGAAAAGGGCATCAAAGCGAAGAACATTACGGCTTCTGTCAGTGGTAATGCGGTGATTATAAAGCGCATTACCTTACCGATGATGTCAATTGATGAACTCGAAGAATCCATTCAATGGGAAGCCGAACAGTACATCCCATTTGACATCAACGATGTCAATATTGATGTCAAAATCCTAGAAAACTCTGAATTTGTAGATGGTTCTCAGATGGAAGTCCTATTGGTTGCAGCGCGCCGGGACTTGGTCAACGAACGAATGAGCCTTATTCAACAAAGTGGCTTTAAACCATACATCATGGATGTCGATGCCTTTGCCGTCGCAAACATGTTTGAGTATTGCTATGAAGATTTGCAGGGTACCATTGCACTTGTCAATATTGGCTCATCGTCAGTAAACATCAATATTCTCAGAGATGGTAATTCCATCTTCAACCGTGATGTCAGCATGGGCGGCATGCAGTTTACCAACGAAATTCAGCGTGCGATGTCTATATCATTTGAAGAAGCTGAAGCACTTAAGGTTGGTGGGGGAGAAGAAGACCAACAAGCGCTCATCCCACAAGAAATTGAAGATATTCTGACTTCGGTCAGTGAGACCTTGGCGTCCGAAGTTCAACGTTCGCTTGAGTTCTTCCGTACCACCAGCGGAGACGGTTTTATAGACCAAATATATCTCTCCGGTGGTGCCGCACAAACGCCTGGTCTTTTAAGAGCGATACAAGAGCAAACCGGTATTGATGCTGAAGTTGTTGACCCCTTCCGGAACATTGAAGTTGATGAGCGTCAGTTCAATCCCAACTTTCTTGACGATACTGCACCACAATTTGCTGTTGCCGTTGGCCTTGCGCTCCGTCATGAAGAGGATGAAAATATCAATTTGCTTCCCAAACGGCATACTCGCCGTCAAGAAGCAATGCGCAAGGAAATCAACAAAGCAGGGGCAGGTTTATTGCTCGTGAGCTTTTTGCTTGGTTTTGTTCACTTTTATTACATGAGCAATGAGTCCGATGTTGCCACAGCCAACAATCATCTTCAGGGTCAGATTTCTCAGAACCAAAGAGATGTAGATCGCGTTGAAGCTCTCGAGAAAGAAAAAGCTGCGCTAAGAGAAAAGCTAGAAGCCATCGACCGTTTAAAGCTTGAGAAAGTTGGTCCTGTTCATATGCTTGATGACTTGTCTAGTGCTTGTCCAGAAAAACTTCAAGTCCTTGAACTCAGTGAAAACCAAGGCGTCATCAAACTTGAAGGGATTTCTGCTACCAATCAACAAATTTCGAAGTTTCTTTCGAACCTTGATGATTCAGACTATTTTGCAGATGTTAATCTCAACTCCATTGAGGCAGATGATAAAAATGGAGTTCAGGTGAAGGCTTTTTCTATCACTGCTCGGTTTGTGGTTAATCCAGAAGCCGAAGCCATGGCTCAGGAGGAATAATCATGAATTTTGAAACGATTATTGACCGCCTCTCTAAGCAGCCACAATCAAATCGCTTTGCCATTTACCTTGGAATCTACATACTCTTTGTTGTTCTCTACATTTTTATGGGTCTCTTTCCAATTCAAGAGCGAATTGTCACACTTGAAGGACAACGAGATGAAAAACAGCAAAAGCTTGCTCTTGTAAGAAGTCGAGTATCTTCACTTGAATCACTGACCGCAGAAGCATCAGAGCTTAAGGTGGCATTAGAACGTGCCAAACAAGAGTTGCCAAACAGTTCTGAAATACCAAAGTTGATTAAAGAAATTACAGAAACGGGTCGCAACGCTGGACTTGAAGTCAGAAAATTTACCCAACTTGGTGAGCGTGACTCTGAGACCAATGACTATGTGTCTGAAGTTCCAATTGCACTTGGCCTTGAAGGGTCATTTCATGAAATCGCCATCTTTTTTGATCAACTGTCAAAAATGCCCCGTATTGTTCATGTAATGAATATCAATATGGAAATCTCAAATGAGACGGCCAGCACTGTTGACCTTTATGTTGAAGGTGATGCCATTACTTTCCGCTTTCTCACAGATGAGGAACGTGAAAAGAAAAAAGACCAGAGGAGACGATAGATGTTGCCTTTGCCTTTCTTTCTTTTCATTGCTTTGCTACCGGGATGTGAGTACCTTGATATTTTCGGTTTTTTTGACCCTGCTTCAAC
>JAYYJC010000142.1:0-14482 GCA_036146655.1 Myxococcota bacterium
CTGTTAGACCAGCACATTTTTTACAGAAAATGCCTCCTATTATTGCCTTTGTTGGTACATGTATGCATTCTGGGAAGACACAAGCGACCAGTACATTTATTGCTGGTGCTGTTCAAAAGGGATTTAATGTTGTGGGTCTCAAATTGACTGGTGTCGCATTGCAACGCGATGTACGCAGAATGAAATCAAGTGGTGCCTCATATGTGTACACATTTAATGACGCTGGTTTGCCGAGCACATGTGGCATCAATCCTGTCAATGCAGCGATTGGATGCTTAAACCAGGCGGCGAAGCATAATCCAGACCTAATTGTGGTGGAGTTTGGTGATGGGTTACTCGGTGATTACGGCGTTGACAAAATACTCAAGAATTCTCAAGTCGCTTCAGCAATATCTGTCAATGTCTTAGCAGCACCTGATCCGGTGGCAGCTTGGGGAGGGGTTCAAATACTCTCTAATTGGGGACTTGAAACAGCAGTTCTGACTGGACAGTCAACTGACAATGAGTCTGGAATTGACTCCATCAGACAGAACACGGGCGCTTTGGCCATAAACGCAAGAAATGAACCCTCGATGTTTGTGGAAGAGATCTTGAACCGCATTGTGTCGCTTTCCCTGCCGCATCGGATGCAGGCATGAAGCAGTACCGTGTCGGTATTGTTGGGGCTTGCGGCTATGTGGGACGCGAGTTGGTTCGGTGGGTTTTTCATCATCCATCATTGACCCTCTGCCGTTTGTTTTCACATTCAAAAGAGGGGCTTGCGTATTCTACGGCCGCTCCTGAATTTAATGGCTTTGTTAATCTTCAGCTTGACGCATTGCCCCCAAAGTTTTCAGAATTGGATATTTTATTTCTGGCGACACCCCATGGCACCTCAGTGGGTTTAATTGAACGCACATCCGCTGTACCCGTTGTGATTGATCTGTCTCGTGATCATCGGCATCATAGCGGATGGGCTTACGGGCAGCCTGAATGGTTGGGAGAACGCCTGATCGGAGCAAAGCGCATTGCTGCGCCAGGATGTTTTGCAACGGCGCTTTCACTGGGTATTGCACCTTTGGTTTCGAGCAACACATTAATCGGCCCAGTACGTGTGAGCGCTGCAACAGGCTCTACAGGTTCTGGTGCAACAGCAAAATCGACCACGCATCATCCAGAGCGTTTCTCTAACATTCGCGCCTACAAGGTCTTTCAGCATCAGCATGTGCCAGAAATCATTTCCTTCTTAGGACTCATTGGCAAAGCACCAAAAATCCACTTTATACCAATGAGCGCACCAATTGATAGAGGGATTTTTGCAACAATCTTTGTCGATGTTTGTTCAGGTTTTGATGTTCGAGCTCATTTCGAAGACGCATATTCGGAGTCAGCATTGGTTCGCATCCGTGAAGCTAGCCCAGAATTAAGAATGCTTCGTGGCACAGCTTTCGCAGATATCTCAGTGCATCAAGACGGAGAAACAGCAGCCATCTTGGTTGCAATTGATAACCTCGGTAAGGGCGCTGCAGCCCAAGCCATTCAAGCACTTAATATTTCATTGGGACTACCTGAGGCAGAAGGTCTCTTGGTTCCGACTTACTCACCCTGAGGACATTATGACACATTTAAATACGCTCGGAAAATCCCAAATCCCAATACAGCTGCATTCAGGCGAAGGCCCATTGTTGTGGGATAAGTCTGGTAAGATGTACTGGGATTTTTACGGCGGTCATGCCGTGACGCTTATTGGGAATAGCCATCCCAAATTAGGCAATGCAATTGCTGAACAGGCCAAAATTCTGTCGTTTTGTACAACGATTGCGGAGTTGCCCATTCGGGAGAAGGCAGCATCAGAATTGTGTTCATTTACTGAAATGGATGTAGCTTGGTTCGTCAATAGCGGAGCCGAAGCCAATGAAGGTGCCCTGAAAATGGCACGCAAACACACTGGTCGAGAGACGATTGTTGCCATGAAAAAGGGTTTTCACGGTCGAACGATGGGGGCGCTTGGGGCAACCTGGAAATACAGAGATGCCCATCTGCCAAAGCATGGCAGCACTCGATTTGTTCCCTTTGGTGATATTGAGGCCCTCCAGAGTGCCATGGATGATACCGTTGCAGCTGTGATCCTCGAGCCGATTCAGGGTGTGTCAGGAATCATTGAGCCTCCACCGAACTATTTGAAGAATGTTGCCGAGCAGTGTCAACAGCATGATGCGCTGTTGATTTGTGATGAGGTTCAAAGTGGTGTGGGCCGTGCAGGTGTGCCTTTATTGTCGAAATCAATGGGGGTCAATGCCGATCTGGTCACTCTTGGAAAAGGGCTGGCTGGTGGATTTCCAGCTGCAGCTGTTTTAATGACACAAGAAATTGCGGAAGGAATTAAGCCAGGCGAGCATGGAAGTACATTTGGTGGTGGACCAATGGCATGTGCAGCCATATTGAGCACGCTTGAGATAATTAAGACAGAGGGACTGCTGGCACAAAGCTTGCAACTTGAAACTCAGATTCGCCATCATCTTGACATCGACGGCGTGTTGGAAATACGAGGTAAGGGCGCTTGGATTGGTGTTGAGCTGTCCTGTCCTGCAAAACCGATAGCCTCAGCCCTTTTGGAGCGGGGAGTTTTTGTTGGGACAACTGGACATCCCAACACCATTCGATTGGCACCTCCAGCTTGTATGCCAGAATGCGGTGTATTGGTTCTTAAAAAGAATCTCCAAGACCTGCTGAGCACCTATGTGCTTAAGGTTAGTGGAGCGGCGAAATGAATGCTTTTCCATATGAACCTCCAAGCCCTCATTTTCTTGATGGTTCCGAGTTGGGGACAGCCGGTATTGCTCGATTGGTGGAACGCAGCTTCGAGCTTGCCACCGGTGCAAAACCGTATCAGTTTCAAGGCTCTAGAATTGCCGCTTTATTTTTTAATCCCTCTTTACGGACCAGAACTTCTTTAGAGTTTGCGGCTTCATCACTTGGCGCTAAGCTTGTTACACTCAGTGCTGGGCAAGGTCTTTGGCAGATTGAACATCGGCAGGGGGCTGTCATGAATGAGGATAAAGCAGAGCACATTGCTGAGGTTGCTGGTGTTCTGTCAGAAATGGCACATATTACAGCCTTAAGAACATTTGCTGGTCTGGAGGATAAGAGCGCTGACCTCAATGATCAGAAATTGTCCTCTTTCATCCAGTATGCGAGCAATAAGGTCATTAATCTTGAATCTGCTTTGTGGCATCCTTTGCAAGGGCTTGCTGACACTGCGACTTGGGTCAATCGACTTGGGGATTTAAAGGGGAAGAGAATCACTTTGACATGGGCCCCTCATCCAAAACCACTCCCGACTGCTGTGGCCAATCAAGTCCTTCTTTCTGCAGCCATGCAGGGAATGGAGATTACCCTAGCACATCCAAAACCCTTTGACCTTCCTCCTCACATTGTTCAACGCTGTACAACTTTGGCGAGAGAGAATGGAGGTGCACTTCAGATTAAACACAATCCAATTGAAGCCTATGATGGCGCTCAGGTTGTCGTTGCAAAAAGCTGGTCCGGTGTCAGTGGATATGGCCAGAGAGCCAATGAAACACGACAGAGGCAAACATATCTGGATTGGATGGTCACCAAAGATAAAATGGATCAGACAGACCGTGCTGGTTTTATGCATTGTTTGCCAGTTCGTAGAAATGTCGTTGTGGCTGATGAAGTGATAGATGGCCCCCAATCGTGGACAAAATACACTGCTGGGATGCGAATGTGGACCGCAATGGCCGTGCTTGAACACATGCTGGAGAAAAGATGAGCGCTTCGTCTCTTCTCGTACTTAAGGTTGGCGGTGACATTGCAACCAATCCAATATTGATGACTCAGGTTTCAAAAGAGATAGCGGTTCTTAAAGAATTCGATTTTGATGTGGTTCTTGTTCATGGTGGTGGCCCTCAGCTCGACCAAGCATTGAAAGAGAATGGCCGACAGAGTAGACGAATTGCCGGAAGACGGATTACGAGTAAAAAAGATCTTGAACTTGCTATTCAGGTTTGGAGAGGCACACTATCGGTGTCATGGATAAAGAGCCTTTCACATCAAGGTGTTATGGCCTGTGGTATTTGTGGAGCCGATGGGCTTTTACTGAGTGGGCATCGTCGACCACCAAAAGATGTCATTGATGACAATGGTAGTATGGTGAAAGTTGATTTTGGCTATGTTGGTGATCTTGAGGATGTCAATGCTGACCTTCTGCATGCTTTGCTGGCTTCCAATATAGTACCAGTCATAAGTCCGTTGGCCTTCGATCCAGTCTCTGGACAAATGTTGAATGTCAATGCGGACACTGTTGCGGCCAAAGTTGCATCAGCACTTAAATCAGACTGTCTGATAATATTGGCTTCTATTCCTGGCTTGCTTTTGGATGTTGATGACCCAATGAGTAAGGTCTCCAATTTGGCTCTTAAAGATGTTCCTGACATGATTGAGAATGGTATCATTGCAGGTGGCATGCGGCCAAAAATGGAAGCCATTGGCAATGCACTAGAGGAGGGGGTTGGTCGAGCCATCATTCTTGATGGGCGTTCAAGAGACATTGTCAATTTCCTTGTTTACGGAATTGAAGTTGGCACTGAAATCAGCATTGAAATCAAACCCCAGAGCGAAATGGCATCCAAAACCTTGGTTTAGTTGAGTATCGAATCAAGTACAGGCGCATAAATGAGCTTTCCGTCGGTCATTGTTTGGAATGATGGAACGGGATAGAGAAATTTATGTCTCAATACACACAGAAATCACAGAGGACCATTCAATCTGAACGGCCTGCAGAGATCGGACGCAAAGTTAGAATGTCTCTGTTGGAATATTCTGAAAGTTCATTTACCGACCCCCATTCTGTCGTTTCTCTTGATGAACCCGAATTTGACCCGGCAGCCTTTAGCCACATTGGTAAGATTTATGAAGGGGTTGAGCCCCATCGAATGGGAGGACACGCTGTGGTTCGCACTGAAGAAGAATCTAAAAAATGTGTTCATCATTTTGACCCCAACCATCGCGATTACTTTATCGTTCGGCTCGCTAAGCGAACCATGCTAGACACATTGTGCGTCAGTACGCGGTTTTTCGCTGGCAATCCAGCATGCGATTTAAAAGTGACTTTGATTGATGATGTGCGCAATGACGAATTGACCATCCCCATTCCTCATCTGCAACCGGACAGTGAGCATTGGCTTGAACAGATCCAATTTCACACCACACGGATGGTGTTCAGGTTCAAAGCAGGGGGCATTACCCGTGTATGGGCTTTTGGGGAGGAGTCTAATAAGCAGCCCAATCCGTTGGTCTGGCTTTCCAAAAATAGCTGTGTGGTTTTTAAGGAAGATGACTTTTTTGGCGGTCCTGATTATGCGCTAAGTGATAAGGCTGATCGGTCCACACCCCACATGTTGGGGTGGGAAACCTCCAGAAGTGCCATGGGGCTTCAAGCGGTTTTTCCCATACGAAAGGGTCGAGTGAAAGAGGTCGTGATTGATACCTATCGACATGTGAACAATTACCTTCGTTCTGCTTGGGTATTCAGTGCTAATTTTCCTGATGATATTGTTCTTGACAAAGAAGGGTGTCCATTATGGCAGGTTACCTCAAGTTCGGATGAGCAATGGACCACTCATGAACTGAAGGCTTTTTTCGAAGCTCTGCCACAAGACAAAGTCATCGGTTTCTCGTTTGACATTGAACCACTGGCCAACACACAGTGGACCTTAGAAACCACATTTGAACTTCAAAAAGACGCCATGCATATTCAATCTGAACTCGACTTTGATGCGTCTCACATTTGCATTATGTTCTTGCCACATGGTGGTCTACATGCCATCAAAGTGATGGGTGAACCTTATTAGTTGTTGTCTGAGGGACTTGGTTTTTTGTTAAACTGATGTTGTATGTACGGCACTGTATGTCTTTCCTAAATTATTCATTGACGGGTTCATGTGACAGTTCGTGATATCACCTCGATGGTTGAACCAACATTTTCGGACCAGCGAAGGCACATGACACCAGTTAATCCGCAGTAAATTCAACGAGGATGTCTGTGTCATGTCGATCATTGGACCATTCATTACCCTGTAATGAGAATATAAGGCACTCTTTCGCATTTGATTGAAGCTAGGACATCGCTTCGATTTTAAGTTTTAAGTCAGCAGCATATTTCGAGACAGCTTGAAGAATGGACAGTTCTTTACCATTGTGGGTTTGTATCAATCCATCAAGGTTTTGCATGTAAGAGTCGTATTGTTCACAGACTTTGCTTTGGAGATGCGTATTCCATTTTTTCGCCTCGTTGGCGTCCATCAGGTCAGCTTTGTATCTGCCTCTGTATCGAAAATAGAGTTCAATGATTCTCTGGTCGCATTGATTGAAAAACAACGAATGTAAGGTCCCGTTTGAAGCTCTTAATTTCCGTAGGAGATTCTTGTCTTGCTTTTGGTATAGCCGCACATAGATCTGTTTATCCACATCCTGATTCGAGCGGTCAAAGTCATTTCCGTCGAAAATCGGACTGACTTTATCTCGAAGCTTTTGGAGGTTTTTCAACTGCCTAATGTTCTCTTTGTAGAGGGACTCATCAAAGCCCAACCGCTCAGCATCTGTCCGCAATAGACCTTGAATGGGGAGCAGGGTTGGGAATTGATTCAGCTTGACTTGATATAATGGAGGTCGATAATGATTTTGACCTTGGTCCTCTGTTTTGGTGTACAGCAGTTCACTTATTTTTTCCTGAGTAAACTCAAATAGGGGTTGAGTTTCTTTCAGTAAATCAATGCAGATGAGGCTGTTGGGTATGTCTTTTTGAGGGTTCTGATTTTCATAATACAGTTCATCAATACAGTACACAATGGTACAATAACGCTGCGCATGGCCCACAAAAGGTGAAATGTAAAGCATGGGCTTACCAATATTCTGTCTCGCAAATCGGTAGATTTTATCCTTGGTTCGGTGTTCAAACATCCAACTTGTCAGCTTGGGTTGATGGATGCGAAACCGCTTGGCGATCTCGAGGGTGGCTTTGACATCTGACAATGCATCGTGGGCACTGTGATTGATGTCATTCGAAAATGCAAGATCTTCTAATCTGAGGCTCGGTTTATTTTCTAATACTGGCCAACGAATCCCCTCTGGTCTGAGGGCAAAGCATGCTCGAGCCAGATTTAGGATGTCCCATTGGCTTTGTCCTTTGCCATACAAACCTTCGTAGGGACAATGTAGATTTCGATACAGTGAGTTGCGTGTCACATTTGCATCAAAGCTGTTGCTGTTGTAGCCTACTGCGCAAGTCCCTGGATGAGACAGTTCATTGTGAATCAATTGTATAAATTCGGGTTCAATCAGTCCTTGTTCAGTGGCCAATTGAGGTGTGATACCATGTACCAAACAGGCTTCGGGTGCTGGAAGGTAGTCAATTGGTGGTTTACAATAGTACTCTACAGGTGCGTCTATTATCTCTAGATGTTCATTTGTTCGAATGGCGGCAAATTGACAAGGCCGGTCGGTGGCTGGGGATTGTCCAAAGGTTTCGTAATCGTAGAAGAGCAGTGAAGTGGGATGATTTGTATACACCTTTTCTCCTGCAAAATGATTGGGGTTTACTTTGTATTTACTAGCATAGAGTGTCGATTTTATGCAGCATATGCTCATCTCATTGGTTTCAGAACAGTTATATGGGCACGGATGCAGTTGTTTTGGGTAAACTTTATCAATCAGGAAAAATGCGTAATCACATAATTGTTCATTGAGTTCAGTTTAAATGGACGGAGGCATTTTTTTCTGAGTTGACATGTTGCAAGTCCCAGTGATGTGTTGGAAGTCTTGCGTATTGTAAATATATTTTTTATGACAAGTTGATTTTAGAACTGTTAATCATTTTTGAGGACGGTGATTATGAAAAACTCTAAAGGGGTATTTCGAAATCTTGAAAAGATGTTGATGGATGCACGTTGGTTTAAGGATGGCTGGAACATATACAACCGCGGTGAGTACTTGCAGTTGTCTAAGGACACATGGTACAACCACAACCAAGGCGGTATTCATTTTGAGACATACATTGAAGAGAGAGAAAGACGCAAAAAAGAGTTTCCCATTTGTGTTCATGCTGAACAGGACTGCCCTTCTCAAGAAGCGTTCATTAAAGCCCTAATTGAGCTTGAGGGGTCTCGGATTAAGAGTTGGAAGGGGTACAAAACAATCGGCAAAGGTTACAGTATCTGCGAACGCAAAATGCCACTGAATACCAAGAATCTTGAACAACGAATCTTTCAAGAACTTTCTAGACTGCGTCAACTTGAAGCAGGCATTGAAAAAGCATTAAGACTTGTAAAAAGAAGCGATTGGCTTGATGAGTAAGGGCAAGAAGAGCCCATGTGTGGATGTGTGCTCATACCGAGGTCCAAACGGCTGGTGCACGGCATGTGGACTTACAATCAAAGAGTCCCGCGGCTGGAGAAAACTCAAGCCATTTGACAAAACCAAGCTTTTGAAAACCTTACAGCGTCGAAAATCTCAAATGCAATGAGTCGCTTCAGCTACTCCTTGATGAGTACTTCCCTAATTAACTCTGGTAGAAATAGTCAATCAGATGTCGTACATCAGACAACCCTTTTGAGGCTTTCAGCCCCCACTATGATTTGTATCTACAAAGCATGATGATTAAGCATCAACTTGTCGTCCTAGAAGTCAAAATAGACTCGTCAAACAAACAGTTCAAGTGTGCGTGGCGTTATTTAGGAAACCACTAAGTCCCCTTGGGGGGGTTACATGGGTGCTTCGGTTTCTTCTATTCCAAGTTCCTTCATTGTCCATGTCCAGAGTGCAGCCTGCTTTTCGGGCGTGGCATTGGGGCTCACAAAGTCCATGGGTAATCCACCATTTTGCATGTCTTTGTTCCCATAAAGACCCACTTGAGAATAGAACTTTCCACTTTCAATGTCGGGGGAGAGTACACAGTACAATGGAACTTGGGCAGCATCTTTAATTGAAATAGCCCCCAAGAAGCCCCCAATTAAAGGGACGACGAACTTGCGTAAAAAGTAGGGCATGTGCCTGTCCAGGTCTGAAGATGACCCCCACCCAGGATGAAGCGAAACAACAGATACACCTTTTTCTTCGAGTCTTTTGGCAAGTTCTTGGGCATGAAGGATTTGAGCCAGTTTGGTTTGTCCGTATGCATCGAATGGCACATACTTTCTCGTGTTCCAATGGGGGTCAGACAAATCAACATCTGCTTGATTGGGCTGGCCTCCTTTGGGCATGCTGTCTGCACAACAACTTGAGACAGAGACTATTCTTGATGCATCCGTTTGCGATAAGATGTCTGTGAGCAAATGAATCAAAAGTGCATGGCCCAAATAGTTGGTCGCCATTTGAATCTCCCATCCTTCTTTGGTTCTTTTGCTTGCGGGAGACTTATCTGGAGCTGGTGGCGCCATCACACCTGCATTGCACAGCAGAACATCCAATCGGTCATAGGAACCGTTAAATTGGGTCGCAAATTGTCTGACGCTGTCCATATCACTTAAATCAACATGTAGGAAGGTGGCTCCGATTTCAGAAGCAACTGCTTCGCCTTTGGTTTGGTTTCGTCCCGCAATTGCTACGGTTGCACCCTGACGAATGAGTTGAGCAGCAGTTTCACGACCAATACCGCCATACCCACCGGTGATGAGAATGACCTTTTCGCGAAGGTCAATGTCAAAGAGTTCTTCAGGACATTTGATGAGATTGGCCATTTTTCTTAACCTCTATGTGGTTATGGATTTAGATGTTTCCATTCAAGATGAATTGTGATTGCTGTAATCTTCTGAGGTAATTTGAGCAAACCAAGAACTTGCATTTATTGGCTTTGTCTCTACAAAAATCTAATGACCCAGTTGGATATATTTATTGAATAATCCTACCCTAAATTACCGATAAGCGGTGCTTTACCAGCTTAGCTTTTCAGCAAGAGAATGGAGCGCACAAATGATAATCGGGGCCGTTAAGGGTTCCGTACCCTTTAAAATTCTGATTATTCAGTGTGTCATTGGTCTTTTTTTTGG
This sequence comes from Myxococcota bacterium, assembly GCA_036146655.1. GTDB lineage: Bacteria > Myxococcota_A > UBA796 > UBA796 > UBA796 > JAYYJC01. The sequence goes on from JAYYJC010000142.1 coordinate 10,047, forward strand.
AGCTGTACAGCAGTAATGAATCAACTTGAACTCGCCATTGCAGCTTCTAAATGGTTATTGCTCATTGGATTGTTCAACCCAAGTGATATATTCTTCCAAGGGTTGGAGCAATTCGTTTTCATCGATGTTCAGTTGTGTGTAACTCCTGTCTACGGAGTATCCTGTTCGTTGTCTCTTTACATGGTCTTTGTGTACAAAGCCAGTTGGGTCTATGTGGGGGAGACAACGGCCGTAAATGGTTTTCAGAGTCTGCTCTAAATCAGCGACATAGTTGCGAAAGCGAATGACGGTGGTTTTATCTGGACGAGCTTGGTACCATTCCATTTCACTCAAACAATAGTCAACCTCGACCGTTTGACCAAAATAAACCAGCCAGGGCCAAGGAATTGCCCCGTTACGGCAGACCTCAGGCGCCACACGGAAAAAATTGATTATGCTACGGATGCGTTTTGAGGGGTGACGCAAAACCGTTAAAAAGTGCGCATCGGGATACTTTTTTTCCAAGATTGATGCGCTGGCTAAAAAGTGCCCCTTTATAAATAGAGTCTTCGGGGTCCCATCTGGATTGGGACCTGAAAAGAAAAGTAATTTTTTTCCAATGGCATCGATGTTATTCACCAAGTCTTCTTCCCAATAATATCTGTTTTCTGGTACCGAACGGCCCCAACCATAGCCCTCAGCGAACATCTGTGGTCCCATGACCATGCTGTGGTTAATCAGTTGGGAGACTGAAAATACGACCTCATAAGTTTCAGGTTTAAAAGGATGCAGTTCTTTTCGCTCAAGGAACTCAGGACGAATGGCATCTTTCAACATATTGAGGATTTTCTCTTCAGTAAGAAATTTTCCGAAGAGTTTTGGCATCAGTTTCCAAAGCCAGATGTATGGAAACGATTGCATCAAAAATGGATGAGATACAATCTGAGGGTTGTCCTCGAGGTATTGAGCCAGTTGTGTGGAACCGCTGCGAGAGCCTGTTATCAAAAATAATGGCTTAACAATTGTTGTTTTCCGGTACTCAGGAAAAAAGATGTCGTCTATGTACCAAGCAAATGCCAGCAATGGACAAGCCGATAGGAACAAAAGTATGCTCAGCACCAGTCGAATACGCATTGAAGGATGAACTTCATCATGCGCAAATATTGCTTTCTTCAAATAGCGTTTGACAGTTTTTGGGTTGGGTAGGTTTGGCGGCCGAGAAATTCCAAGTCTCAAAACGAGGTATGGTATTCCGAACACCAATGCCAAAGGGGTTGTTAGCAACAATAGAAGAATTTGTTTGATGATGAACAGACAAGCTTCTCCCATGCCTGCTGGGGACAATGGTGGCTCATTTTTGAGCTTATCTTGGGCTGGATTCATGTTGTCCTACAGTAGATTGAATGTGTAAACCCTACTCTATTATCATTTTCAATGCTCAAATTGTTTCGGCGGATTTTAGATTTATATAATCGGGCTTTTCGTCCAATTGGTTACTGCGATTAAGTGTATCATATTCAAATCTATGGCCTGCGTTAAGGCGCTTGAAACATTTTTGAAGTTGGATTTTCAAATTGTTTGGGTTTGCCAATTTCAAACATGAGATCAATTTCTTCATAATGCAACCCTCTCCAAATCATCCACCGATAGTCTGGATTGTCTAAGCGGTCACGCATTGTGTATTGAAGCCTTGAAGGTTGACCGTCAATGGTCACTGCCATCACTTTTACTGAGAATTCGGGCGTTGTTTTTTGCTCACCAACATGAAACTCTTTTGGTGGTGTGGTTACAATAGCTCCACGCTCAAACCAACCGGACGGTAAAGTCATTTCAAAGGTATAGTCGTCAATTCGAGTAATATTTGCTTCTGGGGCGGGAGACAAGAGATGCATGCCTTCCGGTGTTTTTACTTTGTTGATGTGCATTAGGATGGTGGTATACGGAGGCACAAACTCAAGTCCATTTAAATAAAAGATATGACTTGTTGACGACAAGTCTGACGGCAAAGAATCGTAGCCGATTAGAAATACATCTTGCAGTTTGACTGTCATGGTTTTGAGGGGACACAATAGCAATGCGATGGGTAAGTGCAGGAACAGTAGCCATTTTATCAGAGTCCCAGAGTGATGTTGAATAAGACCTGCCAATAGTCCAATTGCGCCGACACCCGAAAACAAAAGCAGCCTTTCCATTGGAAACACGGCACAGACTGGAATAAGAGCAATCACCATGCTTAATGCCCAAAACTGCAGTACCTTGTGCTTACGGATGACGGGGGCAAACATCACAGCCAATGGAATGAGGCTAATAAATCCAATGACAGCTGGAACGGCCCGCAAGGACTGAGGAAGGCCAAACATCGTTTCGACAGGAAACTTGTACCACTGATTTACCAAAAGCAATGGAATATTGTTCAGTACCTTCTCAATGAACAATGTTGGAGATGTAATGGGGTCGGCATACATTGTCAGGCCATCAGCACCGTATCCCATTGCTTTGTAAACCAAACGCCAAGACACCACCACAATCACATATGGGACGAGTGATTTGATACTTGTTTTGATATTTTGTTCAAAGAGCAACGCCCATGATCCAATAAATGCCATTGTACAAAGACCAGCTTCAGCAGAAAGCAGCGACAGCAGCACTAGAGAAACAGGTAACAATAGGCTCCTCTGTTCAGTTCGACTTCGGATGTGTGTATCCAACGCCAGCATTCCAAATACAAAAGCCACATTGGCATTTCGGTTTGCCAGCCAACCGTTAGCAAATGCATGTGAGTCTTGTACTGAAAAAAGAAGGGTACACATCACAGCCAGCCAACCTGTTCTGATGACGCGATTGTACACTTTGTGAACCACCAAAACGCACAGGCAAGCCCACACTAAACTGTGCAGATGATGCAGAAAGAAAGCATGGGGCCACAGTACTGAATCCAACCAATGTGTCAGGACGCTGATCGGTCGAAAGAATGAGAGACTGAAACGGTCATTCAACCACCAAGGCATCAATTCATCAAAACCCGGTATGCCGTTTGGAATAAATGCAAACATTGACAGGGCCAAGTCCAAAGGCGAGTTAATGGATGGATTATTATGAATATTCCAATAATGAAAATAGTCGTCAGAAACCAGACCAAAAAAAAGACTTGGTGAGAATAAAACAAGCGGAAGGATGGTAATCCATTTTAAGGCGCTGGAGTCTTTACATATTAACTGAACATTATCTATAAATTGTTCAATTCTAGGTTTTGCTTCGGTCATAAGCTTCCATTCACAGGATTGTGTGAAGCCATAATGGTTTCAAATTCATCCACCCCCATTAGACCACAAATCGAACTTGAGTAGAACTTCACTTTGATGGCCAATGGGGTTCAACTAGAGAATCAGCGAGCTCACCCAGTCAATATTTCGAACCCAAGTGGTCAGTGTGGTGTCAACCTTCCGAAAAACCACTTCAGCATTTGCGAGACCACTCTTTTGAAGTTCTTGTTCAAGGTCTTGGAGTTCTTTCGCTGTCCAAACTGTGCTGTTGTTAAAGCAGATCATTGTTGTATCGGTATTTATGTCTACTCTGGCACATGCTGTCCCCCCGATGGCGTACCGTCTGACCGACCCCGATCCAGCTGTAAGGCCATTTGCTGTCTCAATCGCCACACGAACCAGCTCACCTAGTAAGCCAACATAGGCTTCTCCAATTGGCAGTGTTCTCAAAAGGTCTATAACGAGTTCAGCGTCGCTCGAAAATAATGTTCGCTGTTGAACACCTGTCCGAAAAAAAGACTTTTCACCCAAATCGATTTGACAGTTGGATACAAAATCAAACTCCTCTAGACTTAAATAGAAACCCTGAAAATATACAATGCTTTGGGCAGGTAAAGAATAATCTTCGTCATGTTTCAACCACTCCGTGACCGCTGGAATGATTTCAATGTCTTCTGACATGACTAGGGCGGTTGTCCGTTCCCCTTTGGGTCTGGCTGCTGGTGGTTTTTGGGCCAGAAATAGGTATTCCATTAAGGGACTTTTCTTGTCTGGTCGATCAATCCAAGACCCATCTTTTTTTGCCAGTTGTGTTTGGTTGTTGACTTTATGGGGAGTGATGTACAGTCTGAAAGTTGACATGTTACAGCCGGCCAGACGAAAGACTTCTTCAAAGTCTTTCGCAGTCAACAATCCTTTGTTGGAGTAGGAAAAGACCACTACATTTGATTGGACCTCCTCTATGAGGCGAATAAACTTTGGAATGACCACATGCCGTCGGTTGCGTTCAAGGGGTTCGGTGTAGCCACTGGTGTTTACTGGTTTACTCGCTTTTCCAAAAACCTCGGGGCGAATATTTAGGGTGAGGGTATTCCACAGGTGGTAAAAAGACGAATAACGGGTGGAGACAACGAGGTTTTTGTTGTTGGTTCCGTAGGGGGGGTCAAAGTAAGCAATGTCGCTCTGAACGGATTT
>JAYYJC010000143.1:0-10000 GCA_036146655.1 Myxococcota bacterium
TGCGCTGTATTCTTTAAGGGTCATTTCAGCTTGTGGGTCCTGGTAGTGTTTCCAGAGGACCTCAAGCACCTCAAATTGAAAATCTCCAGATGCCTTGGGCAACATTTCAAGCAATGCCTTGTGTGCACCCGGAATGCCGAGTTTTGAGAGCCTCATTGGGCTCAATGGGGTTTGGGTTTCGAGTTGCTGATGGAAAATAAACGAAAAGGAGTCTCTATCCACGGCTTCCATGGCGTCAAAGTCATTCGATGAATAGGAATGGTCTTGAAAAGACGCAACCACTGCCGATTTTGCTGGACTGTTCTCCGGAGCTGTCGGACCACACAACCAACCGTCAATCGGAGCCTTGTCTTTCCATAATTGAAATAGAGTGTCAAAATCATCCGCAGCCAATGACCAAGCTCCTGAAAGATTTAATGCCAACCGCAAGGTTAAGTTGTTGAGTCTTGATCCTTTCTCACCTGAAATTCCCATGTGTTGAATCAGCATTTCGCTTGCCCTTGCGCGTATTGGCCCGTGATCGTTTCGAAGGCTCTTTAAAAGCAGTGGGACGGTTTTCGAACTGGTCTGTGCTTGCAGCCACATTAGACATCCAAATCGAACGGCCCAAGATGCGGTGTTGATCACATTGTGTTCTTCGAGTAAGGCCACTAAGAAGTCCGAATCACGCAAGCCCTCTAATGCGTCTATACAAGCCAATCGGACAGCTGGAGTTGTATTGTTGTCTTTGGCTTGAGAAAGCAGAAAAAAGAGGGAATCTGCTGAGCCCAGAAGTTTCAGTCCAAGTGCGGCTCTGTGATCGCCATTTTGAACAGATTGTTCGAGATCGCTGCGCAGCAGAACACTCTCTGCGAGCGTCAACGCCTCAAATGCCGGCCAATCGAGATCGTCTTCCCAATCTCGGTCGTTTCGGAGTGACAGTGAGCGCCGTATTCTTTGAAGTGCAGTACTCATCCAGGCACCACTGCAAAATAAGGATCTTTGGCTCTGTCTTTATCCCATGCATCCGCTCTTTTGGCTTCAAGGTCTGTGCTGTTGGTGATCGATTCGGTACGGTTATGAACAAGGTCTTCTACTGTATCAGGCTCTGGCTTTAGTCTCCACTTGTTCGTCACTGGATCTTGCTCTTGACCTTTCCGCATGTAGATGTGCATTTGAACACTTGTCAACTGATTGCCACTGAGGGGCAGGCCAATCTGGGTAAGTTGCTCTTGGGCAGCAAAAGTTTTCATGAGTGCAATGCTTTCGGTGGTGTAAAAAACGCTGGGTTTTCGGACTCCGTATACCGTATGAACTTCAACATTGCCTCTGGCATTTTCAGCAAATTGCTTCGACAGTGCGGTCCACATTTCATTTGTTTTTGGGCTCCAATCGTCTTCTGCTTTGCAGATTTTAAGTGAGTCCATCAATTCGCCAGCCAGTGTTGACTCTACTGAGCCCGCCTCTTGGCCGGATGCGAGTAATTCTTTGGCTCTGTCTCCCGCTTTTTTTTGTGCTGGCTGGTACTGTCCTGCACCAGTCCAAAGTTGTGTTCCTGTACCACCTGACAGACCTTTCTGAGCAGGTGTTCCATCGCCTCTCGCTGCTGGGTTGGTGCTGTTGATCCGCGCGGCAAGCTGAGCGGAAAGTGTTTGAAAGACAGCATCATCCGAATCTTTGTAGATGTTGTCAATGTATTCTTTGACCCAATCAATGACCCAAGTCACATCAATATCGGGGTAACGAGCGTTGATGTCTTTGACACGCTTTTCGATAACTGATCGGGCAGGGTGTTGGCTCCAGTCAAAATTTGCATTGACTGCAGCCACTGCTGAAGGAGACGACATGGCGTTGACGATGCCTGGGAGTGGAACCGTCAACCCTTGGACGCCCGAGGTGCTTGCAGCGAGGGCATCTGTCGAGTCGGTCCGAGCAGGGGCTTTGGCCGTTGCCAATGGATCTTGAATGCTGTCCTGTCCTGTGGTGCTTGCAGAACTGGAACTTTCTTTTGACTTACTCGTTTGGGTACTGCTCATGTGCAATCCTTTTCGATGATGCCATTAACCAACGGCCAAAGACGGAAACAAGACCTCTGGGAGCAAACACAGTTGTCTATTCACAATTACCTAATTGATTCGCAATGAACTTGGCGAAGTGAAAAATTAAAAACTTAATTGCCCATGGTTCATTTTCTTGGTGTGTACCATAGCTGCAGCGATGGCCTTGGGAGCATGTGTTGGGTTTGGCACATTGCCCAACCAAGCATTGTCTCAGATTTCTCGGTTGGTTTCAGTCAAATCAAAGTCCTTGGATGACTTAAAATTTGCTCCAACAGTCATATGCGCTTGCAAGTTTATTACTGACAATCACCATTTTTGAAGTGTCTTTGAAATGAGGTAAGCGAAGAACAGGTCAGACGCGCTTTCAGATGATTTGCAATGAGATTTTGTCGCAGACAAATGCATTACGGCGTAAACGAAGTGTTATGAATTAAACGCAGTTGAGGCTTCTGAACGATTAAAGCGCCTGTGACTCAAGTACGGATTTTGGTACGATTTCCAAGGCTTTCTGGTCCGTTCCGTCCAAAAATACGGGTGGTGCTCTGTCCGCTAAGTAGGCTTCATACCACCGTGCAGCACACAGGCACCATCGGTCACCTGCTTTCAGGCCAGCAAAACCATACCGAGGTGCAGGTGTCGATAGATCATTCCCCATCGATTTGGTGTACTCTAAGAACGCATCCGTCATTTCAGCACAGACCACATGGACGCCTCGATCTTGGGCGTCTGTCCGGCAGTATGAATCACGAAAAAAACCGGTGAGTGGCTGTTTTGAGCAGGATTGAAGCGCAGTTCCATCGACAGACTGTGCTTCTGGGTGTGGATTTCGCTCAGGTTGATTGCAAGTTTCAAGCAGACAGTTTGGCTCTGCGTGAACTGTTTTGACATTTTGGCAACCGATGGCACACATCATTAAACTCGTGCTCATCAGCAGCATTGGGCATTTACTAATCATGGGAATCCCTAACCGAAATTTATCTGATCATGAAATGGACAGTCTGAAGCTTGATTGAGGTCAACAGAATTCAATGCAGGATGAAGGTATTTTTAGATCGAATTGAAATAAATGGCACAACCAAGGTCATGTGAACGGTTGATAAATGCAAGTCAAATGCCGCATGACATGGTTTTCAGATTATTGATGAACATCTATTCAAATGGTGAGTACACTTGTTGGGTGCCCTTAATTCCTTTGAGGTCAAAGTTCCCTACAAATCGGGCGGGGTATTTTGTGAGCTTGGCAAACTCGGCGGACACTAAGCAGCTTTCTTTTATTCTACCGGTCAAGTTTTCAAGCCGCGATGTCAGATTGACTGCTTGGCCCATCACTGTGAAGTCGAGCCGCGCTGCCGTTCCAATATTGCCGTACAACACCGTTCCGTAATGCAAACCGCAGCCAAAATATAGCGGATGTTTGTCTGTCTTTTGATTGCGGTCATCAATGGCTTCAGTCAAGGATTTGACGGCATCGAGCGCTCGATCACATGTCTCATTTGGGGTTTCATTGGTTGGAAAAAAGAATAGAACAGCATCGCCCATAAACTTCAAAATTTCACCACCACCGCTGGTCACGGCTTGATGCACATATTCAAAAAAGGTGTTCACCATCTCCAGAAACTGCGCCATCGGGAGCTTTTCAGACGCCTCAGTAAAGCCTCGCAAGTCGATAAATCCCAAGGCAGACTCTCTGGATATGGTGTCTCCACGGTGGATCTGGCCTTGAAAAACCAGTTCGGCCGGCTCTTTACCAATGTAAGCAGAAAGCACTTCTTTAAATTGAATTCGCTCTACTTTAATGGCCGCAGACAGTGACAGCAATGGGATGAATAAGTCCAGTGCGTTTAAAAATTCTTGTGGAAAGCCTCCCTGCCGAGAGGTCGCAACGCTTAATGCCATATTGACTCTGCGTTCAGTCTTTAATGGGATGACCAGGTAATCGGTCATGCCTCGTTCAATGAGATCTTCAATGATGGGAAAGGGAGGGTTTTTTGGTTCTGGCGAAAGCGGAACCCGCAATAGGGTATTGGTTGTCAGTACTCGATAAAATGGGCTGGTTTTCCAAATCCCCTCGTCGGTATGCCCTCGCACCATATAGTAGATGTCCTGTACACCATCTTCTCGATAACTGGTTCGTTGGCCAAGAATAGACTTTGTCCCAGTGGTGGGAACCTCTTCTGTTTTCAGAGGTCGCCAGCGAAAGACCAGCATGTCCAACTGGGGGTGTGGTGTTCGGATACATGCCGTTACCAGCCCAGGCTCGAGTCCGAGTTGTGACATTTTTCTTGTCAGAGAAAAGAGCAATTCGCTTGGGGCTTCTTCAATCCGCGACTGAGACAGTCCCCAATCCAAGAGTTCTTCGTTGATGTTTTGTGTGTTGGGTTTCACTGGCATTTGAGGCAAGAATCTACCCGACTTACATAAAGCAGTCGAAAATAAAAGACAATGGATCTCGATCTGGATTTGGGCGGTTCCATTGTGACTTGCATTGGCTGACTTCTATTCTTCCCTATTGCTCTCAGGTTCAACAGCGGATAGAGTACTACCCTCTTTGTTAGCCGAGAAGTTTTTCGTTATGTCTGAATCTTGTTCTGAGCAATCCCTCATACAATCGGAGTCACTGGTGGGGACTGCACCAGGCCCGATAACACACTGGATTTGTATTGAGCTGCCAGGGGCTTGGCCCGCACGGTTCAAGCCCAATACCCTCTCGCTTCCACCAGCCTTAGCAGCGTTAACTGACATTGCGGGCCGTCCCCATCACAAGCTTTTGCTCATTCGAGGGCGCCGCCCAACCCCTCGAAAGACCATTCGTGTATTTGTGTCCCAACCTGCACTCGATCGGGTTCGCTCTTGGGAGGTTGATGTCAGTGGTCCATTCATTGATTGGGATTCTCGCTTGAAGCAAGACAGTGGCCATCATTTGACACACCCCTTGATTTTGGTGTGCACCCACGGGAGCCGTGATCGGTGTTGTGGAATACTTGGTGGGGCCACTTTTGCAGCACTTCACACCATTAATCCGGATTGGGTTTGGCAGGTGTCTCACTTGGGTGGACATCGTTTTGCGCCCACACTGCTGTCTCTGCCCTCTGGTCAATTGTATGGACGTGTTACAGCAGACATGGCGGTTGATTTTATGAATGCGTTGTCGAGGGGTGAGCCGTTTGACTTCGGCCACCTCAGAGGCAACACTCAATTTGCACCAGCCGTTCAGGCTGTGCTTGCTCATTTGGGCCGCCAAACCACTGATTCTTTCACTGTGAAGCAAGAGGCTGAATACACCCGAGTGAACCTCTTTCACGGAGACGAATCTGTGGTGGCTGTCGCTCAACGGTGTCCGACGGGTCAATCGGCCTGTGCCAGTTGTGCAGATGTGACGCCCCGTCCCATTATGCGGTGGCATGTTGAGGTCGAGACGGCTTAAGGTGTGGGCAGTCTGCGAGCTTCGCAGGTCTTCTGATGGCTATTTGTGCATTCATCGAGTACCCATGCGTAAGTGGCGCTGCTGACATAGACGCAGTTGTAGAACGGATTGTTGTCGGGTTCGCCTTGTTCCCAGTTGGTGTAAAGTCCATTGGGCGAGTTACCCGAGGAGTCTCCTGACCATACAACCGTTTCGCTCTCGTCGCTGATCCACCAGAAGCTGTCTTCTACTGTCCCATCAGACAATCCGATCCAGTAGTTACTGAAAATATCAAAGTCACCATTTGGACCTAAGTTGAATGCGATGTCTTCGATGTCTGCTTGTTCTTGCGAAGAATAAAGACTGGCAATGCCATCATAGCCGCCGTCAAGGCAGGCGTTTTGGTTTACATCCCAAGTCGAACTTGCATCGCAGAAGAGCATATAGCGTTCTTCAACTCCATCAAATGCAACAGTTCCCTCGCATTCTATGCCATTGGCTTCAAACCCATCACAGTTGTTGTCTACGCCATCGTCAAAAAATTCATCGGCAAATGGGCGAATGTTTGGATTATTGTCATCGCAGTCTGTAGGCGGGTCGCTTTCAGCGCCTTCTCCAGGATCGGTGCAATCCAAATCAGCGCTGATAGAAACATTTGTGGTGTCTTCAGTTCGGAAATGATCGTCGTCTTCGTCCACGAAACAAATCTCGCTCCCATCACAGTCTTGGTCTACACCATCACCCACAATTTCGGAGCCACCGGGAAAGGCTGTTGGCTGAAGATCGTCGCAGTCCGTGGGTGGCTCATTCTCTGCGCCTTCTCCAGGATCTTTGCAATCCAAGTCACTGCTGTTGACCGTCAGACTGGTATCTGGGTGGCGGAACCCATCGCTGTCTTCGTCTGTATAGCAGAGCTCACTTCCATCACAATCTGAATCAATGCCGTCGTCGATGAGTTCCGTGGCATCTGGATTAATGGTGTCGAGTGCATCATTGCAATCCGTGGCCGGATCGGTGACTTGGGCTTCTTGTGGGCCGGTACAGTCAAGATCTGAGCTCGGAATAACGAGATTGGTGTTGATTGTTCTGAAACCGTCTTCATCATCGTCTCTATAGCAGTTCTCACTTCCATCACAGTTCTCATCAACGCCGCTGTCTGTGATTTCAAGGGCTCCTGGATGAGTAGAACCATCGTTGTCGTTACAGTCTGAACCGGGGATAAGCGGTGCGACAACGCCCATGTCTCCATAGCCATCGCCATCAAAGTCACGCATGCATTGGACCGTGCTGTCTTGTGATGCGGCACCTGGATGAGCGTAGGCATCGTTGTCGTCACAGTCCTGGCTATTTGATGAAAATCCCGATTCGCTGCAATCGTATACACTGCTTTGGCCTGTGCTTGATGACCCGTAACCGTCTATGTCAGTGTCGATGTAGCAGGTCTCCATGCCATTGCAGTCTTGATCGATCCCATCTGCTGGAATGTCAAATTCGAAGTTGTTGATTGACGAGTCAAAATCGTTGCAATCTGTGCCGCCATATTCAGCGCTGTCAACAAAGTCTCCATCTTGATCAAAGTCACTCAGACCATCGCAGTTGGCATCAACTCCATCGTAAAACTCATCAAAGGCCCCAGGGAAGATGGTATTGTTGTCATCATCGCAATCGGTCCCGGTGTTGCCTTCTCTGTTTTCGTAGCCTGTGGTTTCAAACCCATCGCCATCGTTGTCAAAGTCGCTTCCACCTGAGCAATCTGAGTCAATCCCATCATAGGGAAGGTCGTCGGCATTGGGATAGACCATGTTTGAATCGAGTTGAGGAAAGTCATTTAGGGCAATGAAATCAATGGGAATGGCGTTGCTGTCATCCCAACAGTCTCTTGGACCGTCGGGAATGGGAACCTCGATGGTGATCCCAATGGCCGCCATTTGGGTTTCATAATCTGTGGCCCAATACCCGTCTCCATCAACATCTCCATCGCCCGTTTGAAAGTTACAGTCTTCATCGATGCCAGTTAGTGGGATTTCAATGGCATCGTTGGGATAGATTGATGCATCGGTATCATCGCAATCGGTCACATTGGGACAAATGCTGTTCGGCTCGCCATTTGGTGTGCCGTCGAAGCCATCGCCATCTTGATCACATTCATTTTCATTGTTGTCGCAGTCTTGATCAACTCCATCGTAGTAGATTTCCACAGCTGAGGTGTTGATGGAAGGATTGGTGTCGTCGCAGTCCAATCCATTGTAGCTGCTGCTGGCTTCACCATCGCCATCTTGGTCAAAATCATCACCACCGAGACAATCATTGTCGACGCCGTTGTACCAAATTTCTTGAGCGGTTGGATAAATCGCATTGTCTGTGTCGTCACAATCTCCACCTGTGGCACTCCCATTAAGTGGCACTGTGCAGCTGTCACGAACAACATTGTCGTCTGAGCCAAACCCATCGCCATCTTCGTCGATGTACCATACCTGAGGTGCACCAATGTTTGGATTGTTGTCATTGCAATCGTCGGGCCATAAGACTCCATCGTTGTCTGGGTCGAGCCTAGATTGTTGATCTTTGTCTCCAATGAAGTTGCAGGCACTTAATGCAACAAGTGTCAAAATAAGGCGCATGACTCTGTGCTCTCTTGTGGGAACGGTGATAATTTATTCTATCTCAATCCACACATCAAGTGTATCAATTTTTAAGTCTCCATGACATCAATTATGCTTTCCAAACGCCTACTTCAACTGGTTCACTGCATTCCGCCGGATTCTCGGGTGGCAGACATTGGAACTGATCACGGGACCATTCCGATTTATTTGGTCCACAATCAGGTGGCAAAGCACGTGATTGCTGGGGACATTGGTGAGCGTCCGCTTGCTGGTGCTCGAAAGAATATTGAGACAAAACTCGGCCTTAAACACGGAATAGATTTGCGGTGCGGTAATGGGCTAACTGTCCTAGAAACAGGTGAAGTGGATGCCGTCATCATTGCTGGGATGGGCGGTCAACGGATTCAAGCCATACTCTCTCACAATTTGGTTCACAGCCGTTCTTTTGGCCGCTTTATTTTACAGCCCAACAAGGGATGGATTGAACTGAGGCAATTTCTGTGGGCCAATGGTTTTGCCATTGAAGATGAACACATGCTGATGGAAAATAACCAGATTTTTTTGACGGTTGTGGCCGTTGTAGGCTTACAAATTGGTGATTACCTTGATGCCGTTGGTGGACCCATTTTGAGACATTCAAATTCGTCAGCTCTGCTGCATTGGTTGCACAAACGAGCAGATACGATTTGCGGTATTCTTGATGCTCATCCTGAGCGCCGCTTTCCTGCATTGAGAAGAGAGTATGCTGCTGTACTGCAATTAATTCGAGAGCACACCGGTCATGATTAAATTGCCATCGACCACATTCAGTGTGAGATTTTGAATGTTGAAGCCCTGAATGTTGGGGATGGCGATTTCTCCAAGTGCATCTGTCAAAATGGGCAGCAATAAAGGCGCCAGTTCAGACAACAGCGCTTCAGTATCAGTGGCACTGCTGCCTTCTGGGTAGACGACATCAGTGGACAATGCGGCAGTTCCGACGGTGGCCGAGAGTGTGAGCCCATCCGTCGACATCACGAGTGGTGCCGTGAGGGTCATGTATACATCAAGGCGCACATCACCATTGCTCAAATCACCATTGTGGAAAGTCAAGCCCAAATCACCAAGTTGAAGCTCTAGTGACCCATTTTGGTCAACAATGACTGGCGCCAAAAGAGGTGCGGTGGTGAATCTCAAATCGGTGGCCCCTGGGAATAAAAGTGTCAAATCGTCTGACCCTATTCCGAGTTCGGTTGTGGTGAGCTCCATTGATAGGCCACCACCCCCCCACACTTCATAGAATAGTTGGTTGAGTGCATCTACGGATAGTGAAATACCTGTACCCGTTGTGACATCCCAAGTGGGCACAGCATAATCTCCAAATAACGAGCCCAGCCCGGGATCATCCATAACCCAGTTGTCCGCATAAAATTGGCTGGACATGCCAATGCTAAGGCCATCTTCATCGGCAACAATCGAAGACGGTTCAGCCAATAGAGTATAGGTGTTGCCCATGATGTCAAAGTTTTCGTTTACCTCGAGCGCTTGAAGTGAGTCTTCAAGTAGGGCAGGGATTTCATCCTCAACTGCATCTTGGATGGCATCTTTTAAAGCATCTTTGATCTGATCTTCGATAAGTCCATTGACTCCAAAGAAGCCCAGTACATCTCCAAGAAAGCCATTCATGTTGAAATTGAACCCGCCAATGGATGAGGACACACTGTTCATGTTCATTGAAATCACCCCGTTGCTCACGCTTGGAGTGAGATTGGCATTGACCACAATAGAATAGGCGACAATGGTTCCGGATGCCGAGGTGTCTACATAAGCCAGTTCTCCATCTGCATTCCATTGAAGCTGAGCATTGTAGAGGGCAAAAGTTACATCCACAGTGCCATTGGCTTTGGGATCAATATCAAGGGATGTGTTTCCAATGCTGGGGTTGCTGATATTGAGATTGACACGGTATAGGCAAC
>JAYYJC010000144.1:0-10000 GCA_036146655.1 Myxococcota bacterium
CAGAAAACAGCCAATTGTTCGTACAGCCAGATTGATTGGAGTAAACTGGGTTACCCGGAAGTAGGCTTCCAAGGTCAGTGGAGGAGATCAGACCTTCTCCATATGATTCAATGGGACCCAAACCGTCTGCGTTGTCCCCAAGTCGAACCACAAGCCCATCTGGCACTGTTGTATTTTGGCTCAAAAAGGTTCCGTGCAACACGGTCCGTAAATCAGTTGCCGTATTGCCATCGATATCGCTTGCGCTTGTTTCAATTAAGTTCAGGCCCCAGTTGTAGTTTAAGGCAGCAGAAAAGTCGCCATTTCCGTCTGGCGTGATGGATTGTTGATTGACCGCAACATCCGCCAATGCACCATAACTGTCCTCCACATGACCCGAGAGGTCTTCAGTGTCTGTGGTGGTCGAGTGGCCACGGTCTGGGTAAAAAATGTCAATGATTGGTCCAGAGGAGTCGATTTGAATCGGACCCAGTTCTGCGGTTAATGGTGTGCCGTCGACAGCCGCATAAATCATATAACTGCCTTCTTCCCAGAAGGTCACATTGCTCAGTGTTACTGTGGTTTGGCCAGGTCCATCAACCCACAGTGACCAGGGTTCCATTGCGGTATTTCCGTAGCTGTCGTTGACTTCAACTGTGCACGGTAGCGTCTCGTAGCGTTCTATATCAGTGGTCGGTGCGGTGAGTGAAATGCTGCTGGCTGGTCCAGGCATGACTTCAACCACTTCCACATCGGTGAGACCCTCAAAACTTGCCGTAACCGTGTAATGGCCTGCCAGTGTTTCCGAAAGTTCTGAGCCATTCAGCTGAAGATCTGTACCCACGCTTGCAGTGCTCGTATCAATGGTGTTTCCATATCGATCTTCGCCTGAAATTTCAAAAGTGGTGCTTGAGCCCGCCTGAATAATCCCATCGACGACTCTTAGGTCAAGTCGATCGAGTACACCAGCAGTTGTTGTGATTTCAACTTCATCTGTGAGAGATTGTCCGTTGAACTGTAGTGTAAAAGTTAAGTTGTGTGTGCCAACGAGAGTTGGCTGTATGGCAGTGCTGCTTGTGTACAAATCACTTTCCAGCGAGTCACTTACTGACAAAGCCGTGCTGGTATCCTCTAGGTCTACGGTTTCACCATCGGCATCAACCACAGTCCAAGTAAAGGGAACGAGTTCACCTGCTGTGGTACTTGTGGCGTTGAGGGTTACGCTAAACGCATAATTTTGCTCAAGGCTGCTTTGGGCAGTGTCATTTATTTGACCTTGATTGGTCTGTGGCTTTTCAAGGTTCTGGCTGCAGGCCATTAAGGTACCTAGGAGCCAAAAGGAGGTGCGCATGGGTGTCTCCCAAAAATCTAAGGCGTACAGAAACAAGTTTTGGTATAGTGTAGCATATTCAATTTGAGGATGATGTTCGGATGTTTTTTCTTTCCATTATTTCGATGGCGCTTGCAGAGCCGATTTTGGCGGAAAGTCCCCAAGCCATTGCCATTCATTTCTCAGAACGGGGGTTTGGTCATTTGGGAGAGGGGATAGCAGGGCTCTTTCCAGATGTCATTCCCATTTCAGGTGGAAGCGGGAGCTTAGACTGTTCTGATGAAACGGCGCTTGATTATACAGTTGGAGATATTGAAATCAACCTCAACATTGACCAAATTGACATTTACACGGACAATGGACTATTGGTTTTAGATATTGTGGGTACTCTGGACTCTCCAAGCACTCCTTTTGATGCCAGTGGTCAATGTGCGGTCCTTGAAAATCTTAACGAGAACTGCACCATTGCCATTCCGACTACCGCCTTTTCAATTGGCACAGCAGTGGCCATTGATTTGGATGGCACGGTTGTGACGGCTGAGGCCGAGCCATTAACCTTCGAGTTGTCACCGATTACCAACCCCATTTCTGACTGTTTATTAAGCAGTGTGGTCGGCACACTGTTGGGACAGAATCCAGCGGCCTTGAGTGATCTTATTGTTGATGCGGTTGAGCCGAGTCTGGCTGACATTCCATCAAGCATTGAAAGCACATTACAAGATGCTTTTGGTCAGTTGAACACAGCCTTTGAAGTCGATCTCCTCGGTCAGCCTTTGATCATTGAACTTGAACCCACAAAGCTGTCTTTCGAAGACAGTGGATTGGTCTTGGGCCTTGGGTCGAGCATGAACTTTGAGACAGATGCCTGTGTGGATTTGGCTCAATATTCATTACCTGAAGGAACCGATTGGCCAGATTGGGATGGGACTGCATTTCAAAGTCAGATTAACTACGATGCTGCTGTGTTCCTCTCCGAAAGTTTTGTCAATCAATTGCTCTACGGTGTCTGGTCATCCGGCGTACTGTGTGCCAATGTAGGAGAACTGGCCGGATTGCCCATTTCAGGGCAGTTGGCGTCAACCTTTTTTGGTGACGAGGTTGAAACCCTTGTTGGGAGTGAGGCACCTGTTGACCTTTTCCTCCGTCCACAGTCGCCATTTTATGTTGGATTTTCAGACGATCAGCCCCCATTGTCCATACGCATTGACGATTTGGCTTTGGATGCCTACGGACCGGTATCTGACCGTCTAACTCGTTTGCTTTCCGTTGGAATTGCTGCTGACATCGGCCTTGAAGTTCCTCTTGAAGGCAATACACTTGCGTTAAACCTAGCACTGACAGAAGAAGATTTCTTTCTTTCGGAAGACTACTCCGAGTTGCTGCCAGTAGGCTACTCCCAGGGTGTGCCAGGTCTGTTGTCATTGGCCCTAAGCCAGGCACTAAGCCCAGATTTGCTGCCCAATTTTACAATTCCCAGTATTGCCGGCATTGGTTTGGATACCTTATTTTGGGAACCCAACTCCGAGCATACTTGGATAGGAGGCTATCTTTTACTGGATACCTCAACGGTTCAACCCATTGAAGTGACCGGTTGTTCAGCAGATGGCTTTGGTTGCGATGGCGGCCCAACAGTCGATTTTGATTTTGAGAGCCAACTGGGATGTTCAGATGTATCTTCGGGTTGTGAGGACAGTGGTTGTGCATCAAGTGGCCCAATCCGTTTGCCGGCAGGTCGGATTTTGGGTCTCTTTGTGATTGGCATTGGTGCCTTGATCCGACGGCAAGATTGAACTTGCCGAAGCTTGGTGTTTAGGAATACCGTGCTGCGATTTGCAATTTGCTGTGGCCTATTCTGGTCATTGATCTCGACGGCTTTTGCCCAGCGTGTCGATGTTCATGTCTATGGTGCTGAAAGTTCGCAATTGCGACTTGAACTTCGGTGGCTTGGTGAGCAAGTTGAGGTCCCTCTCAAGACCATTGGCGATGCACAAGTGGGCGCCGTAGATGGAGAGTTAATTCGCTTCCTCCCCATCCGTCTTTGGGTCGAGTCTGAACGAACTCCTGTTCCGGCTTTGGTATTTGATGGCATTGTGCCCATTTATTTATCGGATCAATCTGTTTATATTCATCTCGGAAAAGGGCAGACAGAGGCCAGACTGCAATCTGGGCCTGGGACTCAAAGTGAAAGACAATGGCGTGAATCATTGCAAACCTTGGTATTTGCGTTGTTTTTTGGACTTGTGTTTGCCGTGGTTTGGTGGGTCAACAAAGCACCTCGAGGGACACCTATTCAAATGCGTTGGCCATGGTGGGCGACTCCGCTCACGCTGTTTGGGCTTTCGGTGGCATGGACTTGGCCGTCTGTTCTCTCTGGAGCAGATTTTTTTGTAGGACGCCATCATGATGCTCCCGGTACCGTATGGTTTTTGGGACAGGCACATCACTGGACAGGTGGACTTGATTTAAGCAGCGCTTGGCCAGTGGGTGCAAATTACCAGCGGCTGGACAGCTTCCTATTGTGGCCGATCAGTCACCTCAGTCATTTTATTCATCCTGCAAGTTTGCACGGACTATTGTTGTGTTTTGGCGTCTTTATAAGTGCTTGGGCTGCGGCTCATAGCGCTGAGCAGTTCGGTGCAAAAGCCCCGTGGAACCTACTGTCTGGAATCACATTTGTGGGGGGTGGTGTGGCAGCTACCGTCGCACTTGAGGGCCACATTTATCAGCTTATCAATCCATTTATGCCTTTGCTGCTTGTGTATTGGTGGCGGGCTTGTCAACCTTCAGGGACAGTGAGACAAGCCTTAATCGCTGGATTTTATTTTATACTGTGCGTGCTCACCTCTGCCTATATTGGAATTTCTGCAAGTCTCATCGTCATGGTCATTTGGTGTGCCTCAAAAGGATGGCAACGACAAGTGACTTGGGCAGCACTCCTTCCAGTGCTTCCAGCGATGCTCGTCTATGTCATTCAATTTTTTGGTGCATCCGAAACCTCAATCGAAGGGGATGCCATGGCTGTGGCTGTGAGTTCTGCCACGCTGGAGAACTTATTGGGTGCGTCTGATGATATTGATCGGGCATCTCACTCCCTTTCTGTTGGACTGTTGCCCCTTGGATTGGCCTTGTCCTGTTTGCTGCCTCGATTAACTTCTAGACGAAGTGGTTGGCCAATTCTGTGGATGCTGGTGGCGGTGGGACTTGTGGCTTCAATGGGAACCCACTTATTTTTAAACGCTTCAGGACAGGTGGCGCCCCTTCCGTTGTTGTTGCTGCGACAACTACCCGGCTTCTCATTACTTGATTTTCCCCTTCGGCTATCGTGGGCTATTTTTTTGGGATTGGGTGTCATGAGTGCTTTGGCTATGACGCAATTGGCAAAGCGAGGCAATTCTCGGCTTTGGCTCCTGCTGTGTGTGGCTTTGCTTGAGCCGATTTTACTCACTCGGCTTCCGAGCCGTCAACGCCTGCAGTCTGCTAAAGCTCCGAGTGCCATGATGCAGGTCGAAGGTCCGATATTATCGATTTATCCAGAGTCATTGTCGTTCGGTTACGAATATGACCCCGACCTTTTTTTTACTTCGCTCAGTTGTTTGTTTCAAGTGAGTCATCAACAGCCGATTGCAGACAATTGTGTATCCGTTGATGTGAGTCATCAGCCCCGTGCGGTGTTGGGAAAATGGGTTCATCAACGGCTTATGGCGGGAGAGGGGCATGCGGTCAGGACCGCTCTATCCCAACTCGGATTCTCAGCCCTTGCGTTTCATCCTGATTTGTATTCTGAAGGAGACAGCATCCGACTTAGGGCTGGTTTAAGCACCCTCCACTCTGAACCGTCTGAGTCCAAAGATGCAGGACTGTGGACTCAGGTATATCCGCTCGACGGGGGAGGAAACCGACCAACAAATTGGACTCCTTTGCCAAGTCCGGTCGTGTCGTTTTGGGGCGCTCAGACTGAAACGGCCTCCCTCAAGCGATTGTTGGTAGGTCTTATGCCTGAATACCCAGAGTTTGACTATCAGCTGACCGTCCAGTCAGACAACAAAACTCTGGGGACCATTCCCTTTCGAGATTTGCTTCAAGGGGCTGTTCAGGCGATTTCAGATGGCCGATTGTATGCCGAGTGGACTGTACCGGTTGACTCTCCGTTGTATCTTACGGTCTCAGATACCCACGGAACAGTGTATTGGCAGGGTCAATTTAAACCGGCGTCATCAGCCGACTTCCTCTTCATTGGTCTACCTGAAGGTCCGAAGCCATTGGTTCCGACCGTGATTTCTCCCCCGTTAAATCCAATGGGCGGATTCTTTGCTGTTTTGGGCTGGCTTATGATTGGTGGCTTGGGTTTTGGGTTGGTTCGGGCCAATCGACGGATGTGAGGTGATGTTGGATGATCCCATTGTAGCGTTCAGAGACAAGCGCCAACACCGATGTACCCTCAGGAAGCCAATAAAGAGCATCTTGTACGACTGAGTTTTGTGTCTCGTTAGCCTGTGCGGGCTCCAAAGACTCCGAGCCATCAATAATCACGATTGGATTTCCTATCCGTATTAGTTGTTTGACTTGTGCTTCCACTTCCTTCAGACTGCAAGGAACTTCTGTGGACACAAATAGTCCGGGTTGTCCCATGTGCTCTTGGATGATTCTTCCTTGACGCTTTGGATCTGCCAACACAAGAATGGGCCCAGCACCTTCAAGACCTTTTATTAACAGCGACAAAAGCAAATGACGATCTAGGTCTTCTGAACAACTCCAACATTGGCGTTGTCCGACAATTAAGTGTTGTGCTGGATGATCACTTGCCTTGCCATTGCCCAAATAAAACCACCGAAGCGGCTGTGGAGGCGTCATCTTTCGGAAACGATCTCCCGCAATGAATCCAAGTCCTAGAAAGAGAAGGCTCGACAATGTGTTTAAGAAAACACTGGACTCGTAAAATGGGGCACTTGGTTTACTGGCTTGTGGTGGTGGGGGAGCAGATGCGGTCGATGCGTCTGTGTTTGACTGATTTTGATTTGTGCTGGATGTTTTGTCGGCCGTTGGTGTATTATTCGCCGTTGTATTCTCTATTGGTGGAGGTGGTGCTTCGATTTCTGCTTCTTCAGGTGGGGGTGCATCTGTGTCAAATGTGTCGACCTTTACGATTGGTCGCCCTTGTTTTATCAATATTTTGAGAAAGAGCTGAGACCGTTCTGAACCAATTGGAATAGGCTCGTCCCACAGTGTATTTTTACCCATTTGAAGGAGTAGCGGTGCTTCTCCCCCTTTTTGAGTGACTTTGACATGTGCGACCCACACATTGTCGCCCAACTGGACATCGAGTTTCTTTCCATTGTCTAAGAACTCAAGGCGGTGTGTTGTACCGGTTTCTATGA
This sequence comes from Myxococcota bacterium, assembly GCA_036146655.1. Classification (GTDB taxonomy): domain Bacteria; phylum Myxococcota_A; class UBA796; order UBA796; family UBA796; genus JAYYJC01. Next base: position 6,685 of record JAYYJC010000144.1, read on the forward strand.
GTGAGCCTGACAAATTCCCATCGACATCACCGCCAATAATGACTTGAAGTCCGCTTTGTTCTGACTTAGATACGGGCAAGGAATCCGTGGGATGCGTGGATGCCTGTGCGAGCAGTGGCCAAATCCACATTTACCAACTTCCTTGTGAAGGCATTGAAGCCCATGGCTCAACCTTTGGAAGCGCCTCCCCTTTTTGGAGTAATTCGATTGAGATGCCGTCTGGAGAACGCACAAACGCCATTCTGCCATCACGAGGCGGACGAAGTATTTTGACACCGTTTTTTTCCAACTTATCGCACAGGGCATAGATGTCGTTCACTTCAAATGCGAGATGGCCAAAATTACGCCCGTTACTGTACGACTCCGGTTCGTCCCAATTGTGTGTTAGCTCGATCATTGCATGATCATTTTCAGCGCCAGTTGACAAGAAAACCAAGGTGAAGCGACCTGCAGGGACATCTCTCCGTCTGACTTCTTTGAGACCGAGCAATTCACAAAAAAAGTGAAGGGCGGCGCCTAAGTCATATACTCTGATCATGCTGTGAAGGAATTTCATTCTGACTCCTGTTTTTCGAACACAAAAATAGCAAAGTTTCCAGAACGGCGTCCAATATATTCTATTGCTGTTAATCCTGCCTTTTTTGCAAGAAAAACAACATCATCTGCTGCGTATAAGCAGTGTTCTCTGAAGTGATTCAGCTTGTCTTCTGTCAATTCTGCGTCTCCCAAATACGCACTTAGCGGTCTCTTTACCCAATCGTAGACGATCATTCTGCCACCTGGTTTGAGTATGCGAGCAGACTCAGAAAGCATTGTGGGTGGAAAGAGGAGTTCGTGCAAGACCATGACCGCAGTGATGACATCATGGCTTTGATCTGCGATTGGAAGGGGGTAAGCCAAATCAGATTCGATGAGCTTGGCATTGCAAGACTGACAAACGGCTCGTGCGGTTTCGAGCATGACGGGCTGCACTTCGACACCTGTAATCTTAGCATTGGGATGACGACTTCTCAGTTTTGGTAAGAACAAGGCAGGACCAGTTCCCAAATCGAGGATTGACTGTGGTTGAATTGGAGTAATGTATTGTGCCCAAATACCCCACCAGATTTCGTTAAAGCGACCATCCGTTGATGAGACCATTGCGTCTCGAAAATCCTCAAATGAACCGTGATGCTGGCTGAGATGTTCTAATGAAGACATGGCCCCTCCACTCTGGGCTCGAATAGCTGTGATTTTGGTTGCTGTATTATGCTATAACAGTGTTCATGAACATCAATCCACAACATCTCGTTCAGCGGGCCATTCAATTTTTGAAAACGGATTTGTGGTTGCTCGAGCCTCAATCTCACAGCCCTTGGCTTGGTCGTGGCATTCGGATTGCTCAAGCAGGTTATCTCTGCTGGCTTCGGTACAACGAATCCCGCTCTGCCGTTCGGGCTTGGTCTCTGACAGCCATCACCATTTTTTCAATGGTGCCAGTCATGGCATTTGCCTTTTCGATTGCCAAAGGATTTGGGCTTTACGATAACTTGCACAAAGATGTCATTGAGCCCATTTTAATGACTTGGCTGAAGCTTGAGCAACTTCCTGAACTCTCTCAGGCGTTCAGTCAACTCATTGCATTTATTGAAACAACCGATTTGCGTTCATTGGGATTGGTGGGTTTCATTACGGTGGCATATTCGGTCATTCGATTAATGAGTGCAGTTGAAGAATCTCTCAATGACATTTGGGGTGCACCCTCTGCACGGTCATTTGTGAGAAAGGTGTCTGATTATTTGTCAGTTTCTCTGGTTGTGCCAATACTGCTTCTTGTTGGTGCCACCGGTTCAACCGCCTTTCATCTCGATGATGCCATCGCTGCCATGGAAGCATGGGGGTGGTTTGGTGCCTTTTTGGTTCGGTTTGGTGTGCTTTTGGTGGTGTGGTTGGGTTTTATGGTCATTTACATGATTATGCCCAATATTTCTATTCTTCCCCGTGCTGCTGCTTATGGGGGCGTGGTGGGAGGAAGCCTGTGGTTGCTGGTTCATCAAGCTCATGTGAGCCTTCAGGTCGGTGTGGCAAATTACAATGCGCTTTATGCGGGTTTCTCTGCCTTTCCAATTTTTATGATTTGGGTGTATGCGTCATGGGTCTCGCTTCTTCTGGGTGCTGTATTTGCTTCTGCCCAGCAAAATCTTGATGCCTATCGTCAGGACATCATTCGAAGTTCATTGTTGTTTTGTGACCGAGAGCGGCTCTGTTTGCGTATTCTGCTTCGGCTTGCTCGGCGATATGACAGTGGAGAGCCGCTGTACACCAAAGACGAACTCGAAGAGGAGTTGATTTCTACCCATGCAGCCATTGATGTGGCCATTGCTGATCTTGAACGTGCCAGACTTGTCGCCCAAAGTCATCACAACCAGATTGTATTGATTCGTTCTCCAGATCACATTGAACTGGTGGATGTCATTGAAGCAGTGATGGCTCGCCGCACCATGGGCAGCATGGATAACTATGCGCCCGATGTTCAAGTTGTGATCAATTTTTATCAACGATTCTATGGGGCGGTTCGGACTCTTCCAACGAATATTAGCCTTCGTGCGCTCGCTGAACAGCCTGTACCCATTGTGAGTTTAGTGGGTGAAATAAATGGTGACGATGCCGATTGAAGGAACGACACTCAAATGGCCATTTTGGGTGGGTCTGATATTCGCTGTTGCCATCATGGGGGGGGCACTGTGGTTTGGATTTGGGTTTCCTGTGGCAGGGACTCTTTTTGCAACGGGCCTCTGTGCGTTTTGGTGGATGACTGAACCCATTCCCATTGCAGCAACTTCGTTGATCCCTTTTGTCGTCCTTCCCCTGTGTGGCGCTCTTGATGATAAATTGGTGGCACAGGCTTATGGTCACCCGATGATTTTACTTTTGATGGGTGGGTTTTTTCTCTCTGTCGGGATTGAGCGTGCCGGGGCTCACCGTCGAATGGCGCTGGCGATGCTCCGGCTGATTGGGACCAATGCTCGCCGACTGATTTTAGGGTTTATGGTAGCCACTGCCGTCTGCAGCATGTGGATTTCCAATACGGCCACCACACTGATGCTGTTACCAGTGGCGACTGCTGTGCTCGGAACATTGCCTGATCACCAGCGAGAAAGCCTTTCTGTACCTTGCTTACTCGGGATTGCTTATGCAGCAAGCATAGGTGGCATGGCCACACCGATTGGAACGCCACCAAATGTCATTTTAATGGGTGTTCTTGAAGCCGAGACTGGTCGAGTTGTCGGATTTGCGGAATGGATGCAATGGGGCTTACCGTTGGTTTGTATTGCAT
>JAYYJC010000145.1:0-10000 GCA_036146655.1 Myxococcota bacterium
TGCCAGTGGCCTGGATATGGCTCAGCCGTGGTCTTGTTACCGACATCAAACCCAAGTGGCCGGTTCCCGAACCCTGGCGAGCAGAAGAGTATCGGATTCTTGCTATCTTTGGCTTGACAGCTTCATTGTGGATAGCTCGACCCAGTCTTGGGTTAGCCGGTGTCGGAGACAGCACAATAGCCCTTGGTGGAACCCTTTTGATGTTCTTGGTGCCAGCCAAGTCTCGTCCAGGTGCGCTCTTAACCTGGACTGAAGCCGTGAAGATTCCATGGGGTCTTGGTTTGCTTTTTGGTGGTGGAATTGCGCTTGCAAAAGCATTTGGTTCGACCGGAATTTCTGAAGCCGTTGGATCGTATTTGGTCGATGATCTTGGCTTACTGACCATCCCTGTCTTTGCGATGATGTTGGGTATTTGCCTGTGTGTAACATTCCTCACAGAGGTCACTTCAAACACAGCCACGACCACACTGTTGATGCCTATTTTGGTAATTGCGGCCATTCATGCCGACATTGATCCACTTCTTCTGATGCTGCCTGCAGCCATTTCAGCGAGCTGTGCTTTTATGTTGCCTGTGGCGACCGCTCCCAATGCCATTGTCTATGGGACGGGTGCTTTCTCAGTGGCTCGAATGGCCAAAGAGGGCCTGATTCTTAATGTTTTATGTGCGTTTATTTGTGCTTTTTGGTTGACGACTGTTCTCTGAGAATCAGTTATAAAGCCCATAACAGTGGAGGTTGCGGATGCGTGGTCGGTTGAGAGCATTAAGCATTGCCCCAATGATGGATAGAACAGACCGTCATTACCGTTTCATGATGCGCCTAATTACAAAGCATACGCTATTGTATACGGAGATGATTCATGTCAATGCCATTTTGCGTGGAGACCGCAAACGCTTTCTCGAGTTTCATCGCTCCGAACATCCCATTGCTCTGCAGGTCGGTGGAGATGATCCAAAAGGACTCTCAGAATGTGCTAAAATTGCTGAAGATTGGGGCTATGATGAGATCAATATCAATGTGGGCTGTCCTTCCTCTCGTGTACAATCTGGAAACTTTGGTGTCTGTTTGATGCTTCAACCTGAGCGGGTAGCGGAAGGGGTTGCCGCCATGCGTCAAGCCTGTACAATTCCTGTGACCGTGAAGCATCGGATTGGTGTCGATGAAGTGGATCGCTATGAGGATATGGCCCGATTTGTCAGAATTGTTGCAGAAGCGGAGCCCGACCGATTTACAGTACATGCTCGAAAGGCTTGGCTTCAGGGTCTGTCTCCCAAAGAGAATCGAAACATCCCTCCGCTCAGATACACTGATGTCCATCGTTTAAAGTCTGAGTTTCCTGAACAACACATTGAGATCAACGGCGGAATCAAAACGCATGAGGGAATCCAAACGCAACTTGAACATGTAGATGCGGTCATGATTGGGCGAGCAGCGTATGACAATCCATGGCTCTTTGCGGATGCAGATCTTCTTTATTTTAGCGAATCGCACTGTTCAAGGTCTCGAATTGATGTGGCCGAGCAGATGCTGGATTACATCGAACGTGAATTAGACCGAGGGACCCGGATGATGTCGATAAGCCGTCACATGCTGCAGCTCTTTGCAGGTGTGCCAGGTGGGCGAAAGTGGCGTCAAATATTAGGGACAGCTGCGGCTCGTTCACGGGCTGATGTGGCGACAGTCCGTCAGTTTCTCAAAGACAACCGATTTCGTTTTGAGCAGCCAGCTTAGGGTTGGTAGGCTGTGATTACAGGCTTAGCTGGAAGATCTGTTCCGTCTACTGTGCACCAAGCCACCACACTGTTGTCATTGGTCGTTGACACAGTGGTATCGATGTCGTTGCCGTAAATGAAGAACAAAGTCGACATGCCGTTTGCAACAGGAGAAACAGGATTTATGGTGACGCCATAGGCACTGCCTTCATTGTCATTGATGGTATAGCCTTCATATTCGATGCCATTATCGATGAATGCCAGACGGGTGAGACTTTCCATTAAGGGACGGTCTGGCGCAAAGTTTGTAATGTCGTCTCCTTGGAAGATAATTCCGAAGCCCTGTTGCGAGAAACTGCGCATGGCTTCGATGGTCGACAAATCGTCTGCTGGAAACCCGGGGTTGGATAAAATGACCACATGATAGCCTGTTAGGTCTGATGCCTGAATCCCATCTTCAGGTTCTTCTAAAAAATTTGCAGAAAATCCCGCATTTACAATCCAATTGTATATATTTTCGCTGTCAATTTCGTCTTCACCATTGGTGTTATCGTCCCGAATGACCAAAACATTCGGTAAGTTGACCGGTGAAACATAATCAATTGAATTGAGCATCAAAATCTCTGCGTTGACGGGATCCAGCCATTGATTTGAGAGTGCCATTAAGATCGTCACCACATTTCCGACCAGCGGATCATTTGGTGTGGAACTGTCGTCGGGTGTAAAGCCATCAGGGGGTTCTGAACTGGGTTCTGAACTGGGTTCTGAACTGGGTTCCGAACTGGGCTCAGAACTGGGTTCTGGAGCGCTGCTGGGTTCTGAGGCCAAGGGTGGATCGGCGGTATCCGCAGAGTCGAGAACGCCGACTTCAATATTGGATAGTTTGTCGTTGACATTGTATTCAGAACATGCCAACAGGCCGATAATGAACATACATTCTCCCGTACATACTTCATACTAGCATTAATTCATTTGTAGTCTAAAAACGAACATGGGACGACAGTTGTCATCCCATGAGAAGCACGGTGAAGTGTGCGAGGTGGCCTATCGTCCCCAAGCGTATCTTAACTTTCCTTTTGTGCCTGCGTCTTCCAAATAAGTAATGTGTACAATGTCATTGTTATCAATGTCTAAATCAGCATACATCCCAACACTACCTTCAGTGTCCACATCGATGATTTCCCAAGCGTTATTTTCCTTGGTGGCCACCTTGAGGCTGGAAGTGGTGGTGTCATAGTATGCGATGTAAGGTTGGTTCTGTGAGTTGAAGTCTAATGATGCAAATTTACCCACATCTCCTGCCGCATCGACAGTCTCGGTGACCCATGAGCCGCAACCGCTGGTTTGAGATTTACAGGCATACTTTAGGTCTGCGCTGCTTGCCGTATAATACGCTACGCAAATATCGCCATTGCCTTCGCTTTTAATGGCCGTTGAGTTGTACATCCCTTCGTTGTCTTCGTCAATAGAACCAATTGAATTGGTAATCCAGTGACACAGGTCACCATTGAGAATGGCTGTGGGATCATTGTAGAGGCCAAGGGCATTGGAGTCTGATATGTCTGGGATCCGTGCATATTGATTTTCTTTTGCACCCACACCAATGGATTCATTGTGGTTGTAAAATGTCACATGTGCGTTGTTGTTTGCATCTAAGGCAATTCCAGAGTGCATACCACTGTAGAAACCACTGCAGGTGGTGTCATAGCCAAAGACGACAACCGACTGGCAGAAGTCGAGACTGAAGTATGCGCCTGACAGATCGAGAACATTACTGACCAGTGAATCTGTGAGGTCATAGATGTAAGGCACCTTGTCATTGTTGTTGAAGTATGAGAATGCAGGAAAGTCGTTTGAGTCAATGGCCATTGACACATGCCAGCCGACATCTGTTGGACTGTCAGCTACATTGGGATCGTAACCATCGACAAAGAACTCGTCTGACCAAGTTCCGGTTGTGTCGCGGAACATAAAATAGAGTGCTGTCTCGGTTGAGCCATCGGACACATAAGCCACCTGTACATTGTCAGCCGCATCCACTTTTGCATCAAGGCCGTACCATTCAGAAGTGACAAATGCAGGGGTTCTGCCAGCGGCATCTGCACCGAGCTTTTCATAGTTAGACCATGTTCCGAAGGCTTGAAGATAGCGATACCAGAGATCACCTGCATCTTCATAGACCACATGGACTTGACCCGCTGAATCAACGGCCACCGCACTTGGGCCAGCGCAGTCAATACAAAGCTCATCGACATAACCCGTTTGAAATCTGGCATCGCCAACGCCATCACAATCGGTGTCTACACCATCGTTTGGATCTTCGGCTTGACCAGGATTCACATTGGCGTCGTTGTCGTCGCAATCTGTTCCACCGGCCACCATGTCTGCATAACCATCACCGTCTGCATCTGGTCCATCAAAGCCGTCACAGTCTTGGTCGATGCCGTCCACTGTGTCGTCGTTTTCACTGGGGTTGATTGTGTTGTTATTGTCGTCGCAGTCGCCTTGATTCTCAGTATAGCCATCGTTATCGTCATCGACATCTGATGAACCTGTGCTGGTATCTTCTGTGTCTTGGGTATCCTGAGTGTCTTGGGTGTCTTGGGTGTCTTGGGTATCTTGGGTTTCGCCTGTATCACCGTCAGACAAATCGGCGCCGCCCTTATCAAAAGCGGAAGAACAAGCAGTGGATAGTGTGGCCACAAGACCGAATGTACTCAAAATAGATAGTCGCATAATAAGCTCCCTGAATATATTGTGGGCATATATTTCCGTGTTTTGGGAGCAATGTCAATTTGAATGGCTTGAGATAATGACTTTGCCACTCAGTTGTTTCAATTTGACCCAATTGGGATCACTTGTTGACCTGTGCCTTCACTCAAAGCAATCAAAAAAACAGGTTTTGAATCTTATTGGCGGCGGTTTCGAGCTAGACCAAACAATGGAATCAAAAGCAAAGTGGCACTCGAACTTCCACACCCACTTTCGGTGCTTTTAAGGCTGTCTGGACCACCGCCAGCGGCAGGTCCCACACCGCTGCCGTTTCCAGATTCTTCATCTGGATTACCAAGGTCTTGATCCCCGACATTGGGAGCATCCTGTTCGCCGTCGTTGGGTTCAAACTCTTGCTCATTGCTTGGCTCTCCACTTGGCTCTCCGCTGGGTTCTCCCCCTGGTTCACCTGCGGGCTCAGCGCTCGGTTCAGCCCCAGAACCACCAGTATCTTCATCACAGCCTTCATTTTCTGTGCCGTTGCAATTGTCATCTATTCCGTTGTCACAAATTTCTTCAGCAGCGGGGCTCACCGTTGGATCCGTGTCATCACAATCAACCGAATTTAGAACATAGCCAGTGGGTTGATCGCAATCTTCTACGGTCACTCCGGCATCACCATAGCCATCGCCATCAGCGTCGGCCCAATAGGTAACATCGATGTCTTCATCGGTGGATCCGTCACAATCGTTGTCTAGACCATCACAAAGCTCAGGTGCGGACGGATATATGGTGTTGTCAGTGTCGTCACAATCACCGTCTACATCGCTGACCCCATCGCCATCTTGATCTGCCAGTGCCAAAGATGGTATGCTCAATAGAAACCAAAAAGCCAATCGCCTCATATTGTTACTCCGTGCTATACTTTAAGCAGGTTTCAATATAGCACATATTATTGTCAGAATGACCGCTCTGTCACACATCTGGAGAACTTTATGTGGAACATGTTTCTGTTCGCTGCTTTGTCAAACGCCCAAATGGGACCACTCGATGTCGACGCCGTTGTGCTGCGTTACCCCAGAGATCCTCAAGGCATATCTGTGGCCATTCAAGAACTTCAGCCGGTATTTCAGACTTGCATTGATCACATACCGGTAGAAGGAAACCCAGGCACATTGCTGACCCGCATGCATTTTTCAATTGCGCCAGAGGGGTATGTTCAAGGTTTACAGGTAATTCTGGCCGCCGCTAATCCTGCGCTCCAAGATTGTCTTGCCAACCCCTTAAAGGAACTTCGGTTTTCATCTGGCGCACAGTCTCAACCCGTTGAAGTCCCTTTCCGACTTAAAATTGTGGGCAATACCAACAACCGCACGGCTGAAAGTTCCTCAAAAAGTGTAAACAAGAAAGGAGACTCCGATAAAAATGTAGAATCCAGCAAGAAGAAAGACTCTGGTAAAAAGGGATCCAAATCAGAGGATTTGGATTAGCTCAGGCTCAATTCAGTGTCAGCCTCAGTCGATTGTTATTGGGGTGATCTCACATCGGATTCAGTGACAATCAGAGCGCATTTCCAAAAATAAGGCCGCTTGAGATTTCTGTCCCAGCCCCAGTTGTATGGTAGGCCCCAATTATCAGTTCTCTGGTTCCATCTCCATCGATATCACTGCCACTGGTGAGGTTGATTCCAAACTGGCTGTCGGTTGGTCCGGTAATGATGGCATTGGCGTTTAATGGATCTACAATTCCAGATGTTGGACCATAAAAGACATGGACTGAGCCGCCATCCGTTTCGCCATAGTCTGTCTCTTTTGCGCTAATGGCAATGTCATCAAATCCATCGTTGTTGAGATCACCCAGCGAGATAACATTACGACCCATGCGGTCGGTATCGTTTTGTCCATAGACTTGAAGAAATGCTTCATCTGAGATGATTGTTGGCGTTACTGAGTCCGTAATGACGATGGCGCCACCTGCATTGGCTATTCCGTTTGCGCTGGGATAGTGTGAACCGATCAGCAGGTCGGCAAGGCCATCTCCATCATAGTCTTCTGTGGTATTAATGCTGTAGCCCATCTGGCTTTGATCGTCTTTGCCATAGATGATTTGATCTGCATCGGCACTCGCCATGTCTTGGGTCAGAGGACCGTGAAAGACATAGCTTGCACCAGCATAGGTCACCCCCTGACCGCTAGAGTTTGTGTAGCTTGCCCGTTGAGCTGATACAACAAGGTCGTCGATTCCGTCTCCGTTGATGTCTCTTCCAGCACTGATGTCTCGGCTAAATCGATCATTGGTCGTCCCAGAAATGGTGATTGGCTGTGCCGTTGCCAGGTCGGAAGTACCAAAGAAAACGAATGCCGCACCAGCGCTGGTACCCACGGTACCATTAAATGGAGCCGTTACAGCCACATCCCCCACGCCGTCGTTGTTAAGGTCTCCTGCAAATGCCACCCCAGCTCCAAAGCCTCCGCCGCTTATTGGATTGTTGATGATTTGGTGCGGTGAGGTGATGTCTGTACTTGCATCAATTCCATCGGTGATGATGGCCACGGCTCCGACATTTGAATTATAGGTGTTGAGACCAAAAATGAAATCTCCGATTCCGTCACCGTTGAGGTCGGTGTTTACATATTCATTTTGCTTGGGTAGACCCATGTTTACCCAACCTGCGTCTGTGGTGGTGAAGCCGTAATCACAGTCACTGGATGTGATGGTTTGGACATTGAGTGCCAATGGATCCGAAACGCACAGTTGGGCACTGAGGAGGGTATTGTTTTGATAGGACTTGAATATCCAATAGACTTCTTGGCTACCATCTCTGTTGTGGTCACCGATTGCGCCCACACTGGTGTGGAAGTCTGAACCAGAAAGTTCAATGTTGACAGACAGATCTTGGAAGGTCAATGTGCAGTTTGGACGGTCTAGGTTACTGTCGCAGTCTGAGTCCACACTGTCATTGCAGATTTCAATTTCTCCAGGGTTGATGTTGACATTGGAGTCATCGCAATCTGTATTGTCTTCCACATAGCCGCTAGGCTGTTCGCAGGCTTGTGTGGTGACGAGACTTTCCCCATAGCCGTCAGAATCACCGTCCATGTACCAAGTTAAGGTATCTTCAGCGTCGTTGTCGTCGAGCACACCGTTGCAGTCGTTGTCTATTCCATCACAATACTCAGGCGCTCCTGGATAGATGTCTGGATTGTTGTCGTCACAGTCAAAGCCTTCAAGGGCGCCATCACCATCCGCATCGATCAGTTCATCGGCGGTGTCTTGTGGTTCACTTGTATCTAAGGTGTCTGTTTGGTCCGAAGTATCATCAGTATCATTGGGTACCACTGTGATTCCACTGTCTTCGATAATATTCACTGCGCAATCATTTTTGTCTGCACAAGCTGCCATTAAAATCCAAATCATAATTCCCTCTGCGAGTCTAGGTTTATTGCATAATACTAAGTGGTCCAAAACCAATGTTCAACTTTAATTTATAGTGGGTCGTATTCATTAAGCCAAGTCACAAAAGCTTTTAAGCCGTCTAGAAGTGGTGTGTTTGGCTGATAGTTCAGCAGTTGTGTAGCTCGATCGACCGATGCAAATGTCATTGGAACATCTCCAGGTTGATCCGGCAACTGGTTGACAATTGCCTTTTTTCCAACCGCTTCCGATACCGCTTTAATCAGCCCATCCAATCGTATGGGAGAGCTGTTACCGAGGTTGATGATTCGATAGCCCATAGGACGGTCAAGCGCAGCGACAACCCCTTGGACAATGTCTTCAACAAAGGTATAGTCTCGCATGGATGAACCATCTCCAAACATGGTGATCGGGAGCCCTTTTCTGATTCGATCTGCAAAGAGGTGTATTGCCATCTCTGGCCGCTGCCTTGGGCCATAGACCGTAAAAAAGCGCAAACAACTGATGTCCATATTATATAGATGATTGTATGTCGCACAGATAAGCTCACCAGCTCTTTTTGTTGCCGCATAAGGGCTGACTGGGACATCAACATTGTCTGTTTCGGAAAAAGGACCTTTGTTTCTGGAACCGTATACGGATGAGGAACTGGCAAAGACCATCTGCTGACATCCATATTCTCGCATGCACTCGAGAATGGTTAGTGTGCCTCTAATGTTGATGTCTGAGTATTCTTCTGGATCAAGAAGAGAGGGTCGGACACCTGCTCGAGCCGCAAGATGAATGACGGCATCTGGACAATCATTTTGAAAAAGCTCTTCAAGTACGGCTTTGTCTCGAATGTCCGCTCTGATCAAACAAAATCCCTCATATGCACTTAAAAGTGTAACATTATGCTCTTTGTGAATGGGGTCATAGGAATAGGCAAAGGCATCAAGTACCGTGACTCGGTCTCCTCGTCGAAGCAAATGCTCTGCAGTATGGGAACCTATAAATCCTGCTCCACCAGTGATGAGAATGTGACGAGAAGCATTCATGTGTCAGCCTTTGTTCGAGTAAGTTTTTGTATCATCTTGGATTTGATGAGTCGACCAATGTCCATGTCTGATGAGTTCAATAACCGATACCGCGCATAGATAAAATACAATGTAAGGATTATTACGGTATAGACCATCCGTTGGATGAGAGAATTTCCATTTTCAAACCAAAGTAAGGCCATTGTTGCAGTTGTTGACACACATAAAAGACCGATGGAACGCCAGTTAAACGGAAAGCAGCGTGACACCCACCATGTTTCTCCTATTCGCCATAATGACCAAGCACACAGAGTAGAGGCTGTTGCGATGGCAGCACCTATAGCACCATGTTTCGGAATGAGCCATAGGTTGAGTCCGATGTTTATCAACGCTGCGCCTGCAGAGTTTCCAAGGGTTAAGAGGCTGTAACCTGACATTGGAACAATGCGCATTGCAGGTGTGCATGCGATCCAAACAATCTGACCAAGCAGCAAAACAATGAGGGCCTGTTCGCCGGCCATGTATTCCGTGCCAAATGGCCACAATATCAAATCAGAAAGCAATAACATCCCAAGAACGATTGGAATGGAAATGACAAAGAGCCACCGTGTAACGGTTTTCAAGAGTTCATTCAGTTCAGGGAGTGCTTTTCGTTCAATGTGTTCTGAAATGATGGGATTGAAGATTGTAATCAGTGCACTGACTGGAATACCCGCTAACATGGCGAGTGCGCTCATGATTTTGTATAGGCCCACTTCACTGCTGTCACTCAAGACACCGAGCATGATGATGTCCATCCAAAGATTGAGTCGGAAAAGCAGGGCGGTAAAGCACAGTGGAATGGAATATCGTAAAAGTGCTCCGAAATCTTGTTCTGGTTCGATGGAAAGTCTTTTGAGGCTTTGAAATCTAGGCCACATTCGAACCACTGCAACCGTGGTGGATATTGCGATGGCCAGCCAGAAACTGTGCAGGGCTAACTCGATTCCACCCCAACCCACATAGACTGCAACTGCTCCGATACTCATCACGGTTGGAATAAGAATGTGATTGGTCAGTGCAAAGCCCTTCATGTCTTTGTATGCCCGCAACTGACCGGCAAGGGTAAGCAATGGAATCCAAAATCCAGCGCCTAATGCTGCAATC
>JAYYJC010000146.1:0-17021 GCA_036146655.1 Myxococcota bacterium
GAAATGGCACTTGAGTGGGTTTCGCTTATCAAAGGCCCACACAGGTATAGTAAAAATGCACAGGCCACCGCAGAGCCCATTGAAATTCCCAGTGTCGATTGAAGCAAACCTCTTAGTTTGGCCCACGATTCGGACTGACGGTACCGAGCGCCAAAGTATACTGCGCCTCTGTCCATACCAATGGGGCCAAACGCAGCTACGATTGTGGCCACTGTGACGGCAAAGGTATAGCTTCCAAAAATCTCAGGGCCAAGTGCAGTGCTCAGAAGCCATGTGACAACCAGTCTCAACGCTCTATCTCCGAGTGAAGCGACCAATACGAGGCTTCCTCCAACTGCGACTGTCACAGCATCTGCACGCTGTTTTTGACTCAAAGAGAAACTCCACGCAACGCATCCACAATGCGAATGCTGGCTTGTCCATCACCATAGGGATTTACGGCTTGCTGCATTTGTGCATACGCATTGGGGTGATCGAGTAAATTTGACACGGCCTCGGTAATGGTTGAACTTTGAGTTCCCACAAGTTTCACCACACCAGCCGCAATTCCTTCTGGACGCTCGGTGACATCCCGCATTACCAAGGTGGGCTTATCAAGTGCCGGTGCTTCTTCTTGAATTCCGCCAGAGTCGGTCAGTATAATGTGCGCTCGGTCCATTAATCGAACAAAATCAGGGTATTCAAGCGGCCGGATCAGATGAATGTTGTCAAAATGACTGAGGTGCCGATGAACGGGTTCTTGGACTTTTGGATTAAGATGAACTGGGTACACTATTTGAAGGCTAGGGTACCGTTGGGCAAGATTTGAAAGTGCTTGACATATGCGTTCAAATCCACCCCCAAAACTTTCTCTACGGTGTCCAGTGACCAATAAGATCTGAGTATTTTTTTCTTGAATAAATGGGCTTGCAGAACCATAAATTTCTGGGGAAAATGTGGTGTCTTTCATGGCGTCTCTGACCCAGAAAAGGGCGTCGATAACCGTATTCCCAGTGTTCCAAATTCGGTCAGCTGGAAGACCTTCTGCCAACAAGTTGTCTGCTGAACGCTGAGTTGGCGGAAAATAAAAGTGGCAGATCCGATCCGCAAGGACTCGGTTCGCCTCCTCAGGAAATGGAGCAGACATATCACCCGTTCTTAAGCCTGCTTCAACATGTCCCACAGGGATTTGTGCATAAAATGCAGCCAATGCGGTGGCCAGTGTGGTCGTGGTGTCGCCATGCACAAGTACCACATCAGGCTGATGCCGCTCGAGGACAGTCTGCATTCCAACCAACACACGGGCAGTGAGTGCATGTAAACTTTGTCCAGGTGTCATAAGGTCGAGGTCTTCGTCAGGGACAATATTAAAAATTCCCAAGACTTGATCGAGCATGTCACGGTGCTGTGCAGTCACACAAACCACACTTTCCATGTCATCTGCAGCCGATAGGGCTTTCACCACGGGTGCCATTTTTATGGCCTCTGGGCGTGTGCCAAATACGGAGAGGACCTTCATCGAAACATTCCGCAAGTATCGAAAATCATTTTGCCTTGCAATCGGGCTCTCGAAACCGTTCGAAATTGAATGTGTGCCACCAGTCCTACAATGATATCGGCTTGTTCCAATAGATTTTCTAATGAGACCAGTGTGACTCCTTCTTGATGTGACAGATGTGGCTCGCAGGCAATCACTTTGGCTTCTGGAATCTCTTCGCTCAGCATTTTTGTGACTTCCAGTGCAGGTGACTCTCTGGTATCGTCGATGTTTGGTTTGTAGGCGAGCCCGAGGCAGCCAATGACTGGGGACTTTAGTCGACTTGCTGCTTTGCTGACCTGTTCAACAACCCAATGTGGCTTGTGTTCATTGACTTCTCGTGCGGTTCGTATCACCCGTGCGGTGTTTGGGGTTGCAGAGACAATAAACCATGGATCAACTGCAAGGCAATGTCCGCCGACGCCCGGACCTGGGTTGAGAATATTCACTCTGGGATGTCGATTGGCTAGTGCAATGAGTTCCCATACATCGATGTTGAGTTCATGACTGATGAGCGACAATTCATTTGCAAAAGCGATGTTGACATCTCGATACGAGTTTTCGACGAGCTTAGCCAGTTCGGCTGTTCTGCAGTCTGTGGCAATGACAGCCCCACGAACAAAACGACGGTAAAATGCCAAGGCTTTATCCGTTGATTCTGGATTTAAGCCTCCTACAATTCTGTCATTTTCAACCAATTCGTGTAGTATTTTGCCAGGCAAGACTCGCTCAGGACAGTGGGCCACATAGACGGACAGTAGTCCGTCCTTTATGAGGTCTGGTCGTCCTTTTTTTATAATTTCTGCAAGCCGTTCTGTGGTTCCAACTGGGCTGGTGGATTCGAGCACCACAAGGTCACCTGATTTTAAAGCGGGTGCCAGTGCATGACTTGCGGCTTCAATGTAAGAGATGTCGGCGGTTTTATCGGGACGAAATGGGGTCGGTACGGCAATGATGAATACATCAGATGGCTCAGGCGTGAGGGCTGCTCGAAGCTGGCCAGAGTCCACAGCGGATTTGACAAGGGCGTCAAGGTCAGGCTCCACAATGTGAATTTTTCCGTCATTGATGGTCTTTACGACGGTTTCCTGAACATCGATCCCAAGAACTTCAAAGCCTTTGGTGGCCAATAGACTTGCCGTGGGTAGACCAATATAGCCCAAGCCGACAACACAAACACTCAGCTCATTCATTGCTGCTCCTTTACTGAGCGCAACTTATCATTTGTATTTGGCTGAAGCCACATTTGAGTATGGGATTGGGTCTTATGAACTACTCTGTTCTAAGGATCAAATGGACTCCAAACTCAGTGTGGACGATATCTGAGAGTTCTCCAGTTTGTAGGGCAAAAGCAGCGTCCGAAAATCGACGACTCATTTGACCATGCGAAAAGCGCCCCAAGTCTCCGCCTTCGTTTCGTGACGGGCAATCTGAGTAGGTTTGAGCCAGATCCGAAAAACTTTCTCCGTCCGCATAACGGTCCCTGAGTTCTCTCAGTAGTTGCTCTGCGGCTTCTTGACTCCGAGAATGGCGTTGTTTGGCAGGTGGCCATTTCATTCGATGTTCAATTAAAATATGAGACGCACGCATAAATATGTCCTTTGATGTGAATGGAAGTGTCTTTTTTGACTAGGTCCGCATCGTGTGCTGTCAAGCACGGCGGCGAATCATAAAGAAAAATGAACAAAGGGAAAGCCAAATGTGCGGAATTGGATTGACGGCTTGGCAACGGCTGGATGATTTTGGGCTTTGTGCAGGCGGTGGACGAATGGAAGCGGTATCCGTGTATTCAGTATTTTGCGAGTCGCATAGCCCAAGTACATCGGTCATATTTGAGTCGTTACAACTGAATGAGAGCCAGATGGGGCTGCTCCATGCTTTTTCGTCGTCCTCTTGAGTGGCTTCAATCCAAATCGCAATTCCGTGTGGTGAAGTAAAGTCTATTCGATCATCTAAGTATAGCGTTTCAACCGTGTCAAGGTCTGGGTTTGTGGTTTCCCAAAGCAATTGCCGTTCTGCATTTGGATGTTCTGCAATGCTGAACAGTTGCACCTTTTCAACCGTATCTGTCCCGTGATAACGAAGGTGAACGGCTGGATTTGCTGGAAAGTAAGCTGTTCCCATTGGTATTTTATACGCATTGTCCATCAAATAAAAGTCCAAAATCGGGCGATGACCAGTGGTTGCAAATGTTTGTTTTTGAGTAATGCTTTCAAATATCTCTGTATGATTCAAGCCAGTAGACCAAAAGGCAGCCAATCCACTTGGTGTATTTTTGGTGGACTCTGGATTTCCCATCCATCCATCATGATTGTCTGAGCCGCCGATCCATCCGAGACGAAGGCCAGAACTAAGCATGTGTGCTGTACTCCCCGCAGAGGTTAGATTGATGGTGTTATCACCCCATTCTGAGTATATTTCTGCGATGAATTGGTGCGCAGGGTCACGGGCCTCATAGTCAAAACGTGTAAATTGCATGGCATGTGGAATGCTGGTGTAATCACTGTCTTGCTGCTGAAGCCATGTCCATAATCCTTTACTGCCTTCTAGTCCATCAATAATGGTTGGGTCTAAATCGGCAAGTAAGCCATTGCAATCCGAATAATAAATGTTGTGATGACCTTGCGAACAACTGTTGTCTCCGCAGTTGGCTGCGGCTGCAGGGTCACCAATCCATTCGAAGCCAAGAAGAGCAAGATAGTCACCGTCGATACTGTACTGTCGGCAATTGTCTTGCAGTTCGGACCACAAACCGTCTGCATTGATTTCTATTCCCCGTGCTTTTATGGATTCACTGACCACATCTAGTCCCATGACATCTCGTCCATATCGGTGGTTGTGGTCAATTCTGACACCATCTTCTGTCCAAGTTGTCCAGCCGTGATGCACATGAATATCTCCCCAGTACAATTGATGTGTATGATCGCTGCTGACCCAAATTGGTGGGCTGGTAAACCGATTTCCTTGAGCATCTTCAAGTTCAACTCGGTGTATGCCTTCAGTCTCAATTTGGATTTCAAAATCATGCCATCCCCCATCTGATGGCACAAATCGATGGATTGGGGCTCCCACTGACAGGCGTTGATCAACCAGGCTAATTTGTGCCCCGAGTTGTGGAATGGGATTGCCACGGTAGTCAAGCAAAGCGACCTTCAGCGGAAAAGAACTCCCAGGTCTGACCGTTGATGGTGGACTGAGCCAAATGTGTTTAAGCTGTGGTTGTGCAGAGATGTCGATGTAAGCCGAAGGGCCTTGATTGCATATGTCGTTGACGCACCATTCTGAAGCAAGTGGCACTCGTTCAAATGCACGATCAGGCGTTTCGAAACCACAATCATTGCAGCGGCTGCAGTCTGATTGTGTCAGTGTGCATTGCTCAAAGCAGGCGGTTTCATCTCCCATCACGATTACAATTTCATCATCAACTTGGAGGTCTATTAAGAGTTCCAACTCTGTATACGCTGGGCGATGAATGTCTGCAGTACAGCTGTTCGGTCCAGCTGGACAATTGGTTCGATGAAGCGAAACACTGTTTTCCAAAGGGGTGTCTCCCCGAATGACCTGTGCTGTAACAAGTCCCCATGATGCTTGTGCACCTCCAGTTGCGAGGGGAGTACACAATTCCCAAAATGGCGAAAGTTCGCCCCATTTTGACCAGCGCATGCCATGGAAGATTGGATCTTTAAGTCGAAATATCGATCCAACCTCATGGTTGTCTTGAATGACCACTCGATAAATCAATGGGTTCTTTTCTTCAATATTGAGTGTGGGATCATCCACACTCGGCACATCTGCATGCGCTGTGAGCCCAATCAACCAGAGGAACATTCGAAATTAACGCAACTCAAAGCGCAATCGACTTGGGGTCTCAAGTGAGGTTGGCACTGGATATTTACAGTTTTGGTCAGCAAAGTAGAATGGGTCGACACCCCATGCCCAACAGTCTTGACTAATTCGGTCAATCAGGATGTAGGTGACCTTAAACTCGTATGATTCTTCCACCGTAGGAGCAGGAAAGGCAGTTTGTTGACCATTGGCTACAAATGTGCTCCCGTTGATGGCATTCATGAGACCCTCTCCGTAATCAAGGGACAAACCGGTATCTCCAGCGGGATGGCAATACGGCCCCCGTGTGAACAATCCATTGATGGAACTCCATGCGTCTTCACCACAATTTTCGGCCGTCCAACATCCATAGGTATTGTCTTGTTCACAACTGTCTGTGCTTTCGATGATTCCAAAAGTAAAGTCGTAGCCTTCACCATGCTGAATGTTGAGCACCAGTTGATCCTCAAGCCAATCCACATTTGCCAGTGGGTTAGGGGTTGGGCCTGTATCTGCGTTGGCGGTGTCCAATGCAGTGTCGCCTTTGTCGCCGTTGCATGCAAATAAAAGTGCCCAAATCATGTGGTTGCCTTGTGTCCGATTGAGTTGCGGTTCAGTATAACAGGGTCATGTTGAATTGATTGGAGCATAATTCAACATACTCGTCAAGTCCACTGCCGTCAATAAAGCAGGCGCCACTCAGTGCATCCAAAAAATAGTACATCATGCGTTCTGGGTTTTGATTTGCAGACACATAGGTCTCTTCTCCTACCACAAGTGTTTGGGGCGTATCCACAAAAGTCAAGACATTCCCCATGGGCAAAATGGGATGACAGTAGCTATAGTCGTCTCCAGCCCATTGTGTGATCTGAAAGCAGTCTTCCCCTGACCAAGGCTCAAAGATATCTGCACCACCTTCTGATAATCCAAACCACCAACTGCCTTGCTCGGCTCCTCGAACTTCTGGATAAATGCCATCGGACTCCCATCGAATGACAAAGGATACATCTGACAAGTTTGTGTTGCCGGCGCCATTGTTGTTATTTTGCTGTTCTTGCCCCTGATTGCAAGCGACCGCAAGCCAAAACCACATCATCGTCCGCATCTCCATTCGATTTCCCCAGTTTAGCCTATTCTTGGGCATTCTGCCTTCAAACCATTGTCAACAATTGGGGTTATGGTAATGAAGAAGGAATTCCAATGAAAGGCGTTTGGTTTAGAAAAAACTCGCAGGTGCATTCGCAGGATCACAGTCAGATTCATCCATTGATCCAAAGTTTATGTGCACTTGATGCACTTGAAATGGCTCGGGAAATGGCGATTGAAGAAGCGATTTTTTGCATTTCCCATCTCCACATTATTGATGCTGAGGAAAGTCTTGATTTCCTTCGATTATGTCAACCACTCGATTTGGCAATACACATTATGGTTCCATTGGATCCGTCTGTGATCCAACTTGCTTCTCACCTTGGGTGCGCTTCGCTCGGAATTCAAGTCTCAATCCCCTCAATTGAAGCGGGTGTTCAGCGTTCAGCCTTACTGACCCATTTGCTCAAAGACATATCAATACCCACCTGGGGCTTTGGTGGTCTTCAAGCCAAGCATATGGGTGATCTTCAAAATATCGGATTTGCAGGCTGTCTGCTTGACGGTTCTATCGAGTTTCCCGTTGATGACTTCCCCACGGTGATTTGGTCTTAAACCGTGCTATACTAGCGACATGAAGATTGTACTTGCACGACCTCCACGCCGAGACCTTTGGGACACTGGACTATGTGTTCCCCCGCTTGGTTTAGCCTACATCGCCGCATCGTTACAGCATCAAGGTTATCAAGTCAGGATCATCGATGCCTATGCAGAGCGCTTGTCATGGCGCGCTTTTGAAGATGAAGTCCGTGCCCTGCAGCCAGATGTGCTTGGTCTCACAATCATGACCCCCATGCTTGATGTCGCTCAAAAGGCTTTCAGCTTGCTGAGGCCGCATGTGCGTTTTTTGATTGCTGGCGGGCCCCATCCAACAGCAGTAAAAAAGTCAATATTTAAGGATATTCCCGAGCTAGACGCTGCGGTGGTTGGGGAAGGTGAGGATGCAATTGTTGACTTGGTTCGATGGTTTCAAGACGGTCGAAATGGTCCTGCGCCGCTTGGGGTTTGTGCGCCCGACAACGAGTTCAAAGCCCGAAATGCCCCAAATATTCACACCATTCATCGTCCTGCCCGATCCTTGCTTCCAAACGCACAGTACCAATATCTATTTTCTACACAACCCGGATTTGGAACCATTATTTCTTCTCGTGGGTGTCCCTTTCGTTGTTCTTTTTGCGATAAATCGGTAAGTGGTTCCCGTTGGCGAGCCAGAACAGCAGATGATGTTGTCGATGAAATGCGCGAGATGGTTCACCGTTATGACATTGGTTTTATCAATTTTTATGATGACAATTTCACCCTCAATCAAGCTCGTGTCGCTGAGATCTGCGAGTCCATTCTCAGAATGGGCTTGAAAGTTGATTGGAAGTGCGAAGGGCGAGTAGATAACGCAGACTTTGAATTGCTCAAGCTCATGCGCAGGGCAGGCTGTCGAACGGTTGCTTATGGTGTAGAAAGCGCAAACCCAAAAACTCTTGCCCTGCTCAGGAAAGACATTCAGGTTGAGCAAACGGTAAAGGCATTTGAACTCACTCGGAAGGCGGGCTTGCGAAGCTTGGCATACATGATTTTAGGTGCTCCGGGAGAATCTGTTGAAAATGTGCAGTCAAGCATTCAATTTTGCCGTGATATTAAAGCGGACTATGTTCAATTTTCATCCCTTACACTTATGCCTGGAACCCCTCTGGCAGCTCAATATACCGTAAACCGTTCCGTAAAAAATCCATTTGACAGTGATGTTCAGCGACCCACTCTCACAGATTTGTC
The DNA here is from genome assembly GCA_036146655.1 of Myxococcota bacterium. Classification (GTDB taxonomy): domain Bacteria; phylum Myxococcota_A; class UBA796; order UBA796; family UBA796; genus JAYYJC01. The sequence goes on from JAYYJC010000146.1 coordinate 8,255, forward strand.
TGATACAGAGCTTCAGGCCTTGATGAGGAAGGCATGGCTTGGATTTTACATGCGGCCAAGAGCAATCGGCAGACTGACACGAGACGCCTTCCGGAGTGGTGCATTGCCAGAAGGTATAAGAATTGCTGTGAACATGGGAAAGTGGGCGCTGTCTAGCGCCCTACCAAGTGAGTTCTAACAGCCGCTTTCTAGCCTCAGCTGCATAGACAAAGGTGGGATTGATATTGAGTGTCATTTGGTAATGATACGCAGACAGTTGCTCATTTTTAAGAGGGCCATAGTACAGATTTCCCAAGCTGTAATGGGCAATGACATTTTTGGGACAGTACTGAAGCGTTGACATGAACTCGCCTTGAGAGACAGTCCATTCTTGTTGCTGAAAAGCAAGAGAACCAAGGTTGTTGTGGGCTTTACAGTTTTGAGGCTCCCGCGTGAGTAACGCTTTCCATGCGGCTTTTGCCTTGTCATACTGACCGGTTTCTGCAAAAGTTATTCCAAGATTGTTCCAACCATCTAAGTAATCGGGATCCAACTGAACACAGCGTTGAAATGCAGCAATCGCTGGCTCAAAGTCATCTGCGAATCGATGGGCATCCCCAAGGCCATACCATGCCTCTCCAACATCTGGGTTCCTTTCTGTGGCCTCCTTCCAAAGCGCAACTTCTGATTGCCAGACTTGCGCTCGCAAAAAAGTTAAAAATCCAACTGGGAGGACAAGGATAGTGGTGCCAAGTTGCCGATGATGAGAAAGCTTCGGAACCAATGAGAAGACATACATCAACAAAAAGAGCCCCATTTGGTGACTTCGATGTTCGGCCATATTCTCTTTCAGTGAAGCCAGTGAACTGCTTGGTAGCAGAACCAAGCACATGATGACAAACGACAATCGAGCGAACGGTTTATTTTTTGAGTAAGTCCATAGGACGCCCATTGTTGTAAGCCATCCAATTATTCCTGTCATACCTCTGATCGAGAATAAAGATGAGTCTGTAATGTGATGGTAAATGGTTTGCTTAAATGGCAGTAGCCACAAGCCGATGTACCGAAGCCAGACTTCAGCTTGTGTCGTGAGGCGCACTGAGAGCGGTCTTGGGACTTCTTGTGGGATTATTCGTTCGAGAACCATTGGCATCTCAACGGTTTCGTGTATCAGCAACAGCGCTTGATTGACTGCCCAGTATCGAACAGCAAATGCATAGAGCATAAAGCAGAACAATAAGCCATACAGTGCCGTGAGCCATTTCCGTGCGGACTGGACTGTCCAGCGCGAATCCATGTATGCAAAGACAATTGGGATGACAATTCCAACTTCCTTACTCAGCATTGCGCAAAGACAAAAAAAGAGGCCAGGAATTCGCCACCAAAAATTTTGTTTGTCCAGTGCCGTGCACCATGCACCCAAAGACAGAAAGCAGAACATTGCACACAGACTTTCGGAGCGACCAGTGGTGTATACCACTGATTCAGTGACCATCGGATGGAGTGCCCAAACAGCAGTTGCGATGGCAGAAATCCAAACAGGACTATGATGTCGAGTGAGGGTGGCCATTTGAACGATCATCCACAGTGCTGCGCCGATGCTAAAGAAGTGTATTAGCAGATTGGTTATGTGATAAGTCTGAGGTTGGAGACTCGCCTGCGCATAATTGATGGCATAACTGAGTTGCAGCAATGCTCGAGCTCTATTGTAAGATATAATCGCCTGCCACTCATTGATGTCTCGAATGGTGGGATTGCCAATGACTTCTAGTTTGTCATCATAGACGAATGGCGCATCGATGCTGCCCCAAAGAATTGCAATCATTGCAATTCCCAGAACTTGCCAGACAATTCGGAGGCGAATTGGCATCGATGTCATCCTTCTTTAATGAGGCTTTGATAGACCTCAATGTGGCGTTGTGCAACCGTATTAAAGTCGAGCACTTTCTGAATATAGCTTTTTCCCCGATTGACCATTGTTTGAGCAAGTTCGGGGTCACTGATTAGAATATCTAATCGAGAAGCCAGTTCATTTGAGTCACCATATTTGACCAAAAGACCAGCTTGGGCTGCTTGGATGATCTCCCCACATCCACAGTCATTTGAGACAACCGTGGGTGCACCGCAAAGGAGGCCTTCAAATGGGACCAGCCCAAAAATCTCATTCTGTGAGGCATAGACCAAGACCTGGGTGTCTCGCAGCAAAGCAAGGCGCATTTGCCCTTCCAATAATCCCACAAAATGCACATTGGGGTCCTGACCAGCCAGTGTTTTGGCCCGTTCCATTGCGCCCATGTCGTTGCCTGCGATGACAAGCTGGGCTGGTGTTTTGAGCGCCCGAAAGGCTCGTATCAAAACATCCACCCCTTTTCGAGGCGAGATGCGTCCGAGATAGGCCACAATCGGTCGTTGATCAAGTCCAAATTGTTCACGAAAAGTATTTTCGGGAGGCAAAGATTCAAACTCATTCAGATCCAACCCATTTGGGATTTGGGTGATTTTGTCGGCTGGAATGCCTGCTGCTCGGTGAATGGCTGTATCTGCGGATGAGACAGCAATGCATTGGTCAACCTGTTGTGGAATTTGCCCGGAGAAAAGTTTGTCCCAGAGCCATTTGATGCGTTGCCGAGTTTCGATCCGTCTGAGGGTCCCATTTGCGGTCATGACCACTGGACATCTATTTATTTGGCCATAGCGAAGTGCAATGTTGTTAAGCAGATGCCGGTGTCCATGGAGGTGAATAACATCGATGTCAATGCACTGGTCAAGTAGTCTTTGAGTACCAATCGGTAAGAAGAGTTGTTGATAAGCAAGGCGATTGGACAAGTTGGTTGCGCGAAGCACCGTCACGCCCTGGCGGTTTTCAATACTGGGTCCAATAAAACGCTGTGATGAGTCAAATGCATCTGTGGTCAGCACAGTTACTTTGTGACCAAGTCTGACTTGATGCGTTGACAGGCCAGAGACGATCCGAGGGATTCCGCCGTATGCCCAGCTTGGAGGGTAGTATGGACTGACATGTAGGATGTGCATGTTCTGTGCTTTGGGTTGACGAATTGGTCTCAGTTCGCTAGATTAAGGGCTGTTCAATGAGGGGTGTCTCATGTCTGCAAAATGGATGATGATTTTGGTTGGTGGTTTGTCTTGTATGATGAGTGCCTGTGGTCCGGATTGTCAAAGCACATGCAACCGTTTGTATCTTGATCCAGGTGCAGGGGGCTGTGGTATTGAACGTCCAGGGACCACCATAGATGATCGCTTAACACGCTGCATGGAAGAGTGTGAGTATGCGATGGATCGACCTGGCGATGCAGGCAGTTACAATCCCAACGAGCAGATTCCGCGTTCTGAAACGGTTGAACTTGAGAACGATGAAATGGCGGCCTTGTGGATGGATTGCATCGAAGAGACCGCTTGTGAAAACCTCGAGCAAAATTACTGCGCTCCAATCTGGTAAAATAATGGGCATTCTTTGGCTGTTTCTCTTCGGTTGTGCACCAGATTGTGAAAAGACCTGCAACAAGCTTTTGGCATGTGAAGAGGTTGACACACCCATGCTTTCGCTGCAGGAGTGTACTTCATCCTGTGCGGCACAAGAAGAAGTTTATGCCGGCTGGGATGACGAAATTAAGCAAAACGCCTATGATGACATGAAGCGCTGTATTGTTGACTCTGAATGTGCGGACATCGCAGATGGGGTTTGCTACGACGAAGACCTTTACATTTGGTAGTTATCGCTTCCTCAGCCGTTTGCGCCAATGCTCAGGCCTTAGCCAATTGATTCGAGTTTATTGTCCACGATGGCCCAACCACTTGGCAATGTCGCTTCAACTTCTGCTGTTTTGTCTGCGAGATCCCATCCGTGTTCTTGGAAAAATTGAGCAATGCGATAACGCAGCCGGTTTGATTCTTCTTCAGGGTTGCTGAGCGCAGCGAGTAATAGCGGGTGTGCAGCTGTATTGTCTTGTTTGCCGAGCGCTTCAATGGCTGCAAATCGAACATCTTCATTGAAGTCTTTTAAACAGGGTGCAACCGCTTCGATGATCGATTCATGGTTAAAGTTTGAGAGATGTATCAACAGCTGCTGTCGTTTTTGGAACTTGAACATATCGGTTTGTTCGGGATCATTTTCCCTTGCCAGCATGTCTAGAAGGCTTTGTATGACGCTGTCTTCGCCTTCAAAGTGTTCTACCAGCATTAAAGGCATTGCAAACTCGATGTTGTGCATCATCCATTTTTTGGTCGTAGAAACAATGTCTGGACCAACATTGAGCAGCAGTTTGTAGATTAATTCCTTTTCGTTTTTATCTTTTGTCTGATGCTCGTAATGTACAGAAAATCGTCGAAGGAGCGCAGCAATGGCTTCGGGTGTGCCGTTTTCAGCCAACCATTCAGCAGAAAATTGTCGGTCTTCGCTTTGAGCATTCAAATTTACAACCTTTTTGGCGTGTCGCTTTAGTTGTGACTCGGGGTCATTTTTAAATATGGCCAAAAAATCTTCAAGAATATCTCCAAAGAAACCCATTGTATATACCTCTAATTGCTTGAAACGGCCCCAATCTAATCACCCTTTTGAGAAGTGCAAGCCTTCGGATGATATTCTGAGCGGATTGATATGCCAAAGCGGGGGGCAAATGAGGTTAATCCAATGTTACTTGAGGCGCTAATGACTTTACATTGGCCCACTTTTCCTCCAATCAGCAGGCTGGTCTGTGATGGGTTTTGTGGGCTAAATACATGCCCACCAATGGCCAAGTCCAGCTGTGAATTGAGATGAGTAAGGCTGTATTGAAGCCGAAATAAAAGTGCATCATCCTGAGATGCAAACCGGTTGGGATCTCCCCATATCGCAAGCCCGCTTCCCACGAAGAAGCGATGGCGGGAAGGCTGAGATTTAAATGTGATCATGCTCGACCAGTCTGTTTCATCTGTTGCGCCCAATTGTGAGTCGCTGGTGTTTGGCAATTTATTTTGCATGGACCAGCTGACCCACTTTTTCGGATGTTGCCACTCGGTGTTCACCCTTAAGTCTTCAAAGTGTGTCACAGTATCTATTCCTTGAAATGTCCGACGCTGTATTCCACCACTGACTGAGAAATAGACATTCTGAGACGCTTTAACAGAACCGTAAAGCCATGTGGCGAAACTATCGCTTTGTGCAATTGAGAATGGAAGCCGTTGAGAGTCTTGATGACTAAGCATTATTCCAATGTGTGCCGTCGTGGACATGGAGGATGACAAGCAGCATAGCTCTGGCCGGATGGGTAAGAAAAACATGTTGTCCTTGCCTTATCGCATTTTTGTAGAGGGAGTGAGTATGGGGAATGACAGAAAATTATCGGACAAATGGCCACCGGATAGGATATAGTGTGGTCATTAAATTACTTGGTGCAATTATATAAGGAAAGTGTGTATGTTGTCTCTTCGACGCCCGCTTATTGCGATGATGCTTTTGACGGCTTGTAATGAGCCTGTCAAAACGGACTCCGTTGAGGAATGTGATGACCCTGTAGCTGAAGCCGGCTCAGACATATCTGTTGCCCTTGGTGACACTGTCAGTTTGGATGCGCAGGCCAGTACTTGGTGTGACAGTCGACTTGACGATGTGGTCATGACATGGTCTTTTGTCAGTGTTCCGGCCTCGTCATTGGTGACGGATGCCTCATTATCTGACAACCTTTCCAACACTGCGCTTGCGCCAGAGTTCATGCCTGATGTGGTTGGTGAGTATGTTCTGTCACTGAATATTTCGGATGGTCAGGTTAGTTCAAACCAAGCCTTTATCGTCGTTACAAGTTACGCTGGAGACCCGCCACCCACCCCTGACTGTGGTGGAAGCTATACCGGTACGATTGGAGAAGTAATCACATTAAATGGTACGGGCTCTGTCGATCCGGATGGTCAACCATTGAGTTATGATTGGTCCTTGGTCAGTCCAGATTGCTCAGCGTTAAGTTCTTCTGATATTTTTAATGAATCTGGCCCACGGCCCAGTTTTGTGCCTGATTGTGACGGTCTATATGTGGTTTCTCTTGTGGTTTCGGATGGGGGACAATGGTCCGAACCTGTGGTGTGCTCTGCGGATGTTGCCAGCGAAAACCGCATTCCTGTTGCAGATGCTGGTGAACCCATCAGCCTTGGGTCCTGTGCAGACAATCCCATACCGCTTATCGGCGGTGGTAGTTATGATCTCGATGGAGATGATTTAACCTATGAGTGGTCCCTAGTTGGATTTTTACCTCCGCCAGTAGACACCGCTGAAAGTGCCGATACTGGTATACCCAACTTGTCCTCAGGTTTGTCGAGTACGAGTGAAGCAAATCCTCATTTCACCTGGAGTCAGTTTGGTACATATACCTTTCAACTTCAAGTCCATGACGGACAAGAATGGTCAGCACCTGACTTGGTGGTGGTCTCAGTTGGGGTGGGTGAGAATGATGAAAATATCAGACCCATCGCAAATGCCGGTGACAATCTCGAAGTAGGTACTTCTGGAGACTGTCAAAATACATCATACTCTTGGGATTGTGCACCATGTCCTCCGCTTGATGTCCAACTCGACGGTTCAGGGTCTTTTGACCCCAACGGAGATTCGTTGCAGTATCAATGGAGCGAAAGTACAGGCCTATTGGCATTTTCTTCCCCAACCTCCGCAGTGACTTTTATGCAGGTCCCTGAGCAGGTGTCCGAATACCAAGTGGAGAGCACTCTTCAGTTTACAGTGAGTCTTGAAGTCTCGGACTGTGAACGAACGGACGATGACACTGTCACTGTCTATTACACCTGCGAGGGGAACTAGTGATGCTTAAGCAAAACATCTTGTCTATAGTACCTGTTTTATTCTTTGGTTCCTTTGCATGTACCAGCAAAGAAGAGTCCAATGAAACGACCACGGAAAGCAGTGAAACCAGCACTAATAACCAAGTGCCCATTTCAGATGCTGGTACGGATCAAACCGTCAGTGCAGACGCCCCTGTTCTGGTTGATGGGAGTGCATCATTTGACATTGACGGGGATGCACTCACCTATGGCTGGTCCTTTGGACGAGTCCCTGAAGGCTCGGCATTGACAGAAGCCTCATTCAGCATCAATGACAGCAGCAATCCCACATCGAGTTTCCTGCCAGATGTCTCAGGAACCTTTATTGTTTCACTTGTTGTAACAGACTCTGAAGGAAATGTATCAGAAGCCAGCACTGCATTGATTACCGTAGAACCAGGTGCGCTTCCGGTCGCAAATGCCGGTGCAGATCAAACGAGCATTGAAGGCGAAGAGGTTACACTCGATGGTTCTGGTTCTTACGATGCACTCAATCGGGATTTAGATTATGACTGGTCATTTTCGAGTATTCCAGCAGCCAGCTCATTGAGTGGCATTGCCAATGCTTCTGGTTCTAGTGCCACATTTATACCTGATGTTGCAGGTTCATACTTGGTGACACTCATCGTAAACAATGGCGTAGTTGACTCTGAGCCTGACATTGTTACGGTTGATGTGGCATTTGCAAACCCTGAAGCACCTGTTGCTGTGGCTGGAGATGACATCATTGATGTCGAAGATTGTACGGCCATACCACTAAATGGTTCAGCCTCTTACGACCCCAACGGCAGTGATCTGACTTACTTGTGGGCTGTTCAGTCCAAGCCAAGTAACTCCACGGCAGGTCCTGATAGTTTTCAAAATCCGACGTCACAAGCCACAACCTTTTTTCCAGATGAGGCAGGAGAATACTTGGTCTCATTGTCTGTGAACGACGGTGAATCCTGGTCTACACCTGATTTAATTCAAATCACAACTGTTGAGCGAGCGATCAATGTGCCGCCAACCGTCAACCTTGGAAATCCACCAACCCTTGATGGTGGGAATGGTGAATGTACTCTAAGTGGGTATGAATACACCTGTGACGCCTGCCAAGATGTTGTGTCTGAAATCGGTAACGAAGCAGTTATAAACGACGCTGATGGAGATCCCGTCTCTGTGGAATGGGTGGTGGTCAATGGCGATGCGGTGATTGACGACATTAATGCGCTCGTTTCAACGGTGACACTCTCGAATGCAGAGCCACTCGAACCAAATGTCTGCGAAGCCAATGACTTTGAGTTTCAGTTACGAGCTGTCGATTGTCCCGGCGAAGAAACAGTTGAGAATGTGATCTACACTGTGTCGTGCTGCGGAATTGAAGCCGCTCAGTAGCCGGAATGCGCTCGCAGAGCACACCGACCAACCTTCTTGTTGCGTCTCATTTTGTGGTTTGGGCATCCCCGATTGTCCCGCTACATCAAATACAGACAGGCTGCGATGACCCTCGTCATCCAGCCATCTACAACAAATGGATGAGCAGTTGTGGCCCTGATGGCTCTGTCAGTCAACTGGTTCATCTCGAATCGGATTTAAATGTGGATTTGCCAAACGGGCTCAACGAATGGGTCAGCGTTCAGTTTTGGGTTGGCGGACTACAAGGTGGCTTATGGATGGCCGGTGAGCTGGATGAACAATTTAGGCTTTCGTTACCGGTTCGTTCGCCTGCAACCGTTTCAGACCGATTTGCGGTTGGCTTAGGGGAATCTGAGGTTTGGATAAAATCCATTAAGTCTCAAAGCATTGTGACGGTAAAAGCGTCTCCCAAGCCTTGGCAATCGCCTGCTATACTTGATGAACAGGTGGCTTGGGTCAATGATGATGGTCAAGGTGGAGCAGACATCTGGAAATGGTCGCAAGAGGAAGGCGCAATTCCACTGGCTACAGGGCCATCATGGCAGCACGGAGTTGTCAGTTTTAGTCGCCACTG
>JAYYJC010000147.1:0-10952 GCA_036146655.1 Myxococcota bacterium
AAAAAACACAATAAATACCTTGGAAATTTTCTTGATTATAACAACTAATCAAAAATTAAAATTGAACTCAAAATGGATAGGAACTTCATAAGCAATGGTTAAGCCTCTGATTATTTCATCTTGACACCCTCCCCGTGGCTGGATGGTATGACCTCTACAACACCCGCACCAAACTCATCCGTTGCGATGATTGGAAATGCAAGCCGACCCATCTGAACCAATCGCCATCACACCACAGTTCAGTGGAACATCACTCCTGAAACACATCCATCCACCGGTACACCTTGAATGGTTGTTCAGCGTAGCTTGCATCCTGAAGGGGAATCTCCTCAACCAGCTGATGGTGGGAATGCAGAATCAAATCAGAGTCATTCAAGACCCCCAACGGAGCTGTGTCTTGAGACAGCAATGCGGTTTGAAACCCAAAATGCAAGACATCTCCCACCTGTACCGAATTGGAATCCACCGCTTCTAAGTACCGAAGCAAGCCTTTTGGGGCGACATATCCAACGGAGTGGCCCATTCGTCGCTTTCCATAGATGACGGTTGCCGAACAATCTGCGCCCAATCTGAGATCGGTTTGATGCCCATGTTCAATCTGCTTCGGCCAAAATACAAATGGCGTTCCGATTAACTCTGTTGAATAACCCACATATGTATCATCCCTGCGCACCACGATTTCCAAGGTATTTTCTGGTTTTGGTGATGGGAGAGCCCCAGACACCACCGCAATCCGATGGGTCCCGGGTGCAAATGGCGGCGCATTGTCATTCAATCGGATGGTATTTTTACCACGCCACTCGGTGATTTCAGTCCAGACCCATTCAATGTCGACACTGCACTCGGGCCCTGAATTCGGTGAGCATACATCCGTGTTGTCATAATCAAGCGGGGTTGGCAGGAGTTGAACCCACTTTGGAATGGCTTCACCAACAGAACTGCGCAGCTCCACGGTCTCATCTGCCCGAATAAAGGTCGGTTTGCGATCTGACAGATTCCCCACCGCAAATACAATGACAGGCCAATCAGTCAACTCAGTTCATCTCTGCCACAAAATGCAATTCTGACAGACAGGCATCTGGACTTTTCCCGTCTGCGGTCTTGTCAATGGTCACCGTTAGGCAAATGTCTGTTCCGTTCAGCATATCGGTCTGTATCTGTTCAAAGAGTTGAGAGTCATGATACTCTTCCGCTTGCATCAGCTGGAGGGGCTGGGCATGATTGTCGATTCGCAAAGGCAGCTTCTGAAACGCAGAATCGCCACATCTCCCCACCTTCAATGACGAAGTGCGCCCATTGCCCGTCCATGATTTTTCACTCTTAGCGTACCCTGGAGAAACCGCAAATGCCCACAACAGTGGCCCTTTGTTTTCAAATGCCGCTTTGGGAATGCGAACAGTCAGCGACTCTCCAACCCCATTTCCCTTGGCGCCCTCACACCAAGCGGTGTTCAAATCACCATCTTGAAGGTTGTCGACCCCATAGGTGTTGCGCCCTTGGGCAGACAATGTCGAACTCGCAGTGATTGTGGTGAACTTTTTAAACTCGTTGCCTTTAATCAAGGCTGCCATATCGCGGTTTTCCAAAACAGGATCCATGTCCAACTCGACAGACAATGTCCCGAGTGTCTTCAGATCCACATCCTCAAAATGCCAAATGTGTACCGTGCCTTCGGTCGAATGGGGTTGGGTAAATTTGAGGGTTGCATACGGCGCCAACGCCCCATAATCGACCGTGATGTCAACCGATTTGGCATTCCCATTCCAGTACCCCGCTGGAAACAAATGGTACTCCAGTACTCTGGTCGAATAATCCACAACCATTGATTTATTGGTCGCAAAGTCTTCTCGCAGCAGCTGCCCTGTGTATTGAAGATGCAGCGGAATGGTTTCCCCTTTGGGAATTTCGAGAGACACCAAGCACCACCCACTTAGAGGCATTTCCTCCTCAGCAGCCTTATCAAGCTGGATGCGTTCGCATTTGTGGGTCTTGTCGTTGAGCTTAACAGTCAGTTTTTCTTGAATGAAGTCCACCCCATCTGACTCCATCGACCAAGCCAGAGGTATTCCATACACGACCGTCTGGGCCTTCGCACTGCTCAGTGTATACCGGGCATCCACATCATAGGTGCTGCCATCGAGAAGCGTCAGATTCAATTTTTCTGAGACCAATGTCACATCCGTGGATTGTTTCAAGACCACACCGCCTGACGCAGCAGGTTCTGTGACATCCACAAGCCCCCCATTTGCAAGGGCAACTGAACTCAATCCAAAACACAAGCCAATAAACATAAACTTCCTCAGTTCTAGTCTATCGTATATCGATTTTCAGAATCGTCGACAAGCATCATTGCATTTTCGCTCGCCACTGGAAACGGACCAAAAAACCATTCCAATATTGTCGTGGCTGAACAGTTTCGAAGGTCTCAATCATCAGAAGCAATTTGTGATTGCGGTGATTGGTCAGGCCATTGGATGACGCAACATGAGGGTTACCAAATGCCGGCAAGACCTTGAAGAATAACGGCAGTGATGTTGCTCACTCTTCTGAATAGTGCTGCGCCCAGCCCAGTTCCCAAACCTTACGCAGCATCAAATAATCAAAGGGCTGAAGAGTTTCATTGGTTGACATAATCGCATCTGGGCGGTCAAAACCATTCAGCGTAAATGGATAATTATAGACATCCGGTAAGCCCGCCACATGGCCCAATTCATGATCGGTCACTGTGGGCGTATCGTCATACACCTCTTCGAGCATCAATTCCCAATCCAACCGAGTTCCCCAATCCCCTCCGTGACCTGCAGCGCCAAAGGGAAAATCCGAATACCAAATGTTGAAGTCAAAATGGGACAGTGATGGATGTTCGCAATCTGCATAGGTCGGTGCTTCGTCGTATTTGAAGGTGAAGCGAAAACATTCGTTTGGACACTCAGCACTTTCATTTTCATACACAGGAACATCAGGGGCATTGAACAAAGTGACTTGTGGTGTGACTCCAATTCCAAACAAACGAACTGGGGTGACGGTATCGTGTATCCAGTTCTCTTCGCCGATCAATCCCCTTTGCCATTCCCAAACACGCGCTTCAATTGTGTGGCGCAAGTCTTCAATCATATCGCCATCAACGGTCTGTTCATTTTCGAACTCAAAGCGCAAGCAAATCCCCAATTCACCCTGTTCGTGAATATAGTGGGGAAGCCATTTGAGACTGGCAACAAATTCTTCTTGCTCATCCAACCAATGATTTAAGTATTCGATTTCAGCATCTGTCGGGTTTAAATCGATGCTGTAATCAATCTCTTCTTCGGCAGTATCATTGGTTTCTACTGGTGCATTCTCAGGTTCGTTTGTATTATCAGGTTCGTTATTTTTATGGTCGACTGTACATCCCAATGCCAGCAATGGTATCAAAGTCATTATTATATACATGCACTCCCCTTTGTGTAACCACAGATACATCGATGCATCGGTTCAATTTAGTTTACACACAATTGTACTCGATACTGTTCAATTTGAATGGACAGCCATTCCAAATCTATAGTTAACAATAAAGATATTTGCATATTTGTGCAAATATGTAATAGTAATTGTATGGACACTGTAGAAATAACAAAAATTGCTGACATGCTGAAGGCGTTGGGTGAATTCAACCGGTTGTCACTGGTGTATGAATTGTGCCAGTGCAAAACCCCGCAAAATGCCATGTGCCTTTGCAATTGCTGCAGCGTAGACGCCTCGGTCGTATCTCGTCACCTCAAGGTTTTAAACCAAGAAGGTGTTGTTTCGTTTGAAAAAAATGGACGACAAAGAACCTATTCATTGAACAGAGCATATGTAGCTGGACAACTTAGAGCCCTTGCCGACAAAATTGAGACCCCCCAATAACCCAAACAATGGAGTTGATATGACGACCAAAAGTTGTAAATGTGATTGTAAAAATGACCAGTGCTGTATCGATAAATCATGCAGCTGTTGTTCTGAAAGCTGTTGTTGCAACAACACCGACAGTAAAAAAGATTAAACAATTATAAGTAACTGGTAACAAAGCACCCTTTAGCGGTGGCCTCTCTGAGTTTCATCTCAGAGGGCCATTATTTGTTATCAATGTGATGTTTGAAATCGGATTTGCTTTGTAAGGCTGAAAGCCGTCGAGTTGCATTTGGACTTTCTGTTGCACTGCCTTCTTGACCCATTCTTTGTTCAACTCAAAAGGAATGTCTTGTGTCTGTCGTCAGACAAAACAAATGATGAAGAGTGCGATGCGAGATGGAATAACGAAATCTCAATCAGCATGCACAGCAGTTATCGCTTAAATCAGCGGCCCTTCCAGGGCCGGTCTCCATGATGACACCTTTTAGCGTTTCAGGCACGCCCTCTGGATCGAGCCCCTCTAGTTGACGACGGTCTGCTTCTTCCTCAATCAAATTGATGATCTCTTGTGACGCACGCTCTTGATTGTGGAATACAACCCCCCAAGAGATATCGGTGTTTGCATTGTCCAACCAAACAGTCAGCTGTTCGCCTTTTTTCACAGCCGGATGAGAAAACTCTTTGGATTGAATGTTAATGCGGTTGGCTGAATTGATAACGCCGCAAAAACTCCACATCTGCCAATAAAAATTGTAGATGGTCATGGTGCCTTCAGCCATATCCTGAGAAGGTGTCACCGTGATTCGAATCGCTTTATTGGTGAGCTTTTCGTCACGGATTTTCGACCAACGGCTGTAATCCGCTGTGTATTGTTCGTGGATGACCTTGCCTTCAGCCACTTCTTTGTCCCGTTGTATTTTGTAGGTGGCATAGTCTTTTTTGTGTTGTTCGGTGGCATGAGCCATAATCTCATCTTCTCCAAAAGTGATGTCTTCACTGATGGTGCAATCTCCACACCCACAGTTAAATTCAGTAAATAGGTACTCTTCAAGATCCGATGTGCCCATGTTCAACGGCTGAACACCTGATGGATTGTCATCTATGACGCAGCTGGGACTGGGAACATTAAACACGCCCTTGGTATATGAAGAATAGAGAAACTCAGGTTCTTGTAAAATGTCTTTTGGCGCAAGAACTTGACTTTTAGCATCATCTAGATTTCCATGGCACCCCGCAATCCGTTCAATGGTCAAAAAGTCGTCCGCTTTTTCGATGCGGGAGTGGACAAACTTTGGAGTTGGTATGGTCTTGTCGTCTGCATGTGCGCTTGACGCATAGAGACTGAGGAAGAAAACAGTTTGCAGGGACATTGACTATCCGGTTCTTGAAATTTGAGTGATTAAAGGTTGAGACCTGTTTGATGAGACGAACAAGAAGATTTTTTTGTTCAAAAAATCACACGGCACCTCGGATACTGTCTTCTTAGACTATCATTTATTGTCCCAAAAGGTTCTGTCGACTCCAATCAGATCAAGCACTTTCTCAAACCGAGCACATCATCACAAGCCATCACTGTTAAGGCTGTCATTCCTTTAACTTTCGAAAAACGAGACTTGAATGTTCATGAGTTCAGGGAGATACTGTATCAGAACCAAATCACCATAAATCCATGAGACTCAGATGATGGAAAAAGCAAAAAGATTCTTTTTTGGAATGTTGCAATATGTGGTTCCATACTTTTTGGGGATCATTGCCGCACTGTTGTTCTCACCCGTGGATTCACATCTGGCGGGGCACAACCTTTTGCTTTTGTATCCAATTTTCGCCATCCCAGCCTTCTGTTTTTTTCCAACAGATATTTCATTGCCTTTGTTTGGGCCAGACTGGATTTTTGTTATTTTGTATGGTGTCAGTATTTCGGCCATTGTGTTTGGGATTGCCGCCCATTTTAAACCGTTGCGACGGTACCATCCACTTGGCGCACGGCTGATTGGATTCACGCTGGGCTTTACCGGAACGATCGCTGTCTTCTACCTGTCCATGGCCTCAATTTGAAATCGATCCTCAGGTTGACCCCACATCGAAATGGCGTCGTCAAGGGCCGTATGACTGTTTGTTAACCGAACGCCTTTGAATACTGTGACATCAGAAGCATTGCACATAAAGTAGACAGGTTGGTGTTTAAGAGGCATCCGGTTTTGCACTATTAACGCACCACGCATTGTTCAAAAAACTTTGGACCAAGAAAGATTAAAATTGTCCCCCCAAGCGCATTATGACTTGGGATGGAACAAAAAAGACACCCTAAAAACCGATCAAACTTAACCGTGATTAGTCACCTTCAAGTGACCCATCCATCAATCATTTCAACGGTTGACCAATCAATGCGGGTAGATTTTCGGGGTTTGCATGTGGGTGGTTTGGGTTAGTCCTTGAATGTCACCCCTGATACACAGGAGCATCCTATGTTTTGGTCCCTACTGTGCGTATTTTCATGTACCACCACCGCCAAAACCAAAGCCATGGATTCGGCAAATCAGAGTTCTGAACCCAATGTAATTGAAGAAATGAGTGGCGCCGTGGTGACTTCAGACTGCACCTATGAAAGTTACAGCTATGCAATCGATATTTTGCTTTCGTGTGGTGATGAACGGTTTGACGACGAATTGCGTCTTCACACTTTTAAGCAACATGCGTGGTCGCACAAGAAGGTTTTTCGAGACCAAAAACTGACTTTTCGCGATGAACATCTGTGGTTCGATGAATATCAACCCCGACGGTGCGTCCAGATCGAAGGCGGTCGCTGGTTCTTGTCAACGGAGGCCAGTTCTTGTACCAAACTGGCCTTGGATCTCCAAGACGATGCACATTTTGTCATTCGAGATGCGTCAACCGAGCAATGCGCGACACTTGGAGAAGCCCAATGCACTGATCACGAGTGGACGGGTGGGCGTGAATGTGGTGGAATTGACCACCGTTACCTCCCTCTGGTCATGGGCAATTGCGAGACGGCCCTTCAGTTTCGTTTTGAAACCGAGGCCGATTCGTGTTCGGACGAGTATCCAGAGGAAGTGTGTTTTTAAAGTTGTATTACCGTGTGGTGGTGTGAGCGCTGGCCAGACGGTGTCTTAGCCATGCCAACATGACAGTAGATATAAAGCACTTCAGAACATGAAGCGTTCGACCCTAAGGCACCGTGAACACACGGCACAGTTACTGATCTCTACTCAGACGGGTTTAAATGGGGGCAACACCCTTGTTTCAAACTTGATAAACAGCGTTTTTCAAATGCTAATCTTGGGAACCAAGAGTTGAACATAAAAGAAAGACGCCCACAATGCACAAGTGATTGCCGTCATCACAATGATGGCCATGCCGGTCAGGGAGTCATTGTTTCCATCAGGGTTAAGTGAGCTTGGGTTCCGATTGACCTTTTCTCGCCATTGTGTTGGAAAGAATTGCAGTGTCCATGCATATACAATGAGAAAGACATCGAGCAGCGTGAACACAATGCACAGGTATAAAAATGTGTTCATGACTCAAACCCCTTTGAAAAAACGAACCGCACACCATCGCTTGGTGTGCCGTCAATGCCATGCATCAACATCCCAAACTTAATGCTTAAAGCAACAGTTTAAAAACAAAAGCATCCGAATGAATCTTCAGAGCTCAGGTGGATGATTGTCCATCCAATAGCGGGCAAGGTCAATTCGACGGCAAACCCAAACATCGGAAAAACCTCTGACATAGTCCAAAAATTTGGCCAAAGCCAAGGCCCTTCCTGGGCGCGCCACCAACCGGCAATGCAATCCAACCGACAAGATTCGCCCTTGGTTTTCTTGGTACATGTAGTCAAATGAATCCTTAAGGTAAGTAAAAAATTGAGTCCCAGAGTTAAAACCTTGGGCGCAGGCAAATCGCATGTCGTTTGCGTCGAGCGTATATGGAACCACCAAATGTGGTTTGCCACTGACCTTGACCCAATACGGCAATTCATCGGCATAACTGTCAGCATCATACAGAAATCCGCCTTCTTCCACGATCAACCGGCGGGTGTTTGGACTTGGTTTTCCTTGGTAAATGCCCAATGGTCGGCTTCCTGTGATCCGTGTGTGTATCTCGACTGCTTTTCGGATGTGTTCCCTTTCTTCTGCTTCGGACATATGTTGATAGTCAATCCAACGATACCCATGACTGGCAATTTCCCAATTCGCTTCCGTCATGGCCCCTGCAACGGCTGGGTTGAGTTCCAGAGCCTTCGCAACCGCAAAGACCGTACACAACATTTCTCGAGATTGAAACATTTGGTGCAATCGCCAAAAACCAACCCGTGAACCGTATTCATAAAGGGATTCCATATTCATGTGGCGAACCCCTTCGTAGGGAGTGGCACCGACAATTTCGGACAGCAACCACTCGGAGCGATCATCCCCGTTCAAGACACAATGCTCTCCTCCTTCTTCGTAGTTGATCACAAACTGCACGGCTACCCGTGCTTTTTTACCGTTGGGTGCAGTCCATTCGGGCCGCGGAGGGTGTGCACCATACCCTTTGATCAAACGAGGTGAATTGAATTTCAAAGTAATTCTCCAGAACAGGGAATAACCATTGTATCTGCATCGCCACCGGACTTCAATCTCAATCGCGCATGGTCATGTATGAAGTTGGAATAAGGTCGGAGGCTTAGTCGCACAAAGATCCACAGCAGAAGACACCATCGGAACGCAATCCAGACTAAATTGACGGACACAAACCCGAGTGATTTAAAGCAGATGTAAGTTGCTGTTAAAATCTGCGAGAAAAAGCCGTTTTCGTCTTTGAATGACCGTGTGACCTTCCGCTTCCAATAGGGCCTTGTGTTGAGTCAAGCCACCTGGATACTTCGGATTCAATTCACCATCTTTCTTCAACGTGCGCCAATAAGGCGTAATTTCTTCTCGCCCATCCAAACGGTCTTCTTCAGATGCAGCCGCAGCAATGTTGACAAAAATCCCAGCCGTCAAAGGACAGCACATGTCTGCGTTGTGGCGGATGGCTAGGGCCTCTCGAAGCTGAACAACGGTGATGACCTTGCCCTTGGGGACTGCTCTCATTAGGGCATCAAACTCAGTGGGGTGGGCAATGAGCATTGAACCACCACCCCACTTCTCTGGTGCCGGTTTAATTTTGGGCAAATCACATTTCTTGTGTAGCTTTTCTCTTGCGGTTTTTTTTGGCATGTCTCATGTGTCCCAAAGGATCGGTTGGAATTGACCTGTGCATTAATTCAATATGCATTTATCCACCATCAAGCGATTGAGCCACCGATCAACCCAAGCCGGAATGTATTTGCATCTCTACTGTTCTTGGACTGTGGAAAAACGGGTATCCTTTCGTTCGAAAACCTCGGTTTCACATTGGCAGAATGCCAACTGTATGACGGACCAAAATGGTGCAGTGTCCATCGCCTACAGGCGACCGTTTAAATCATACCCAGATAAAAAATTCCACAAGATGTCATTGGACCGTTGTCCGTCAATCTCCTGATCAAACCACACATGTCCGCCTCCTTCGATGGTGTACAACAAGACTGAACTCTCTTCGGCGCCGCCCGAATACGAGTCCAAAGTCACTTGACCATTGTTGGAAGTGGTTGTGACTGGGGGATCAGTAATTTGATTGTGAGATACCCAAAATGAAATCACATCTTCAACCGACTGGAAATCGCCACTTCCGTCGTACGGCAATGCGTAGTCATTGGTGCCATGAAAATGAATCACTGGAGTGTAATCTGTCTCAATACAGGTGCCTTCGAGCATGATTCCGGACATAATTCCAACGGCAGCTATCTGACTCCCCAGCGTACATGCGAGCCCATAAGACATCATTCCACCGTTGGAATACCCAGTTGCATAGATTTGTGTTCCGTTAATCGAGTGCTTTGAACTGATGTCGGCAATGAGTTGTTGAACAAAATACACATCGTTGTCATTGATATTGGTGGCTCCATTGTCACCGGGATCCCATTCCGTGTTTCCCTTACTTCTGGCAATACCTTGGGGATATGCCACAATAAAGCCGTTGGAGTCGGCTTGAGAAGACAAATCCGAATTGCCGTCTCCACCGTAACTCGCACTGCCAAAAGCACCTGCACAGCCACTGTTGCCATGGAAGCTAATAACCAGCGGATATTCTGCATTGGCATCGTAATTGGCCGGAAGATGTAAAATGTACTCACGGGTGATGTCCCCGTCTGTCAGGGTTTGGTAACCGTCCACCGCTTCATTGTTACAGTCACCATACATCCCCTCTTTGGCACCCGTTCTGGCACAGCCAAACGAGAAGAATACGAACAATAAGCTGATAAAGATGGGGCGTTCAAATCTGACATGCATTGTTGACCTCTGTGTAATGGGGTGTCCAACACGGACGAATACAGTGTTACTGGCTAAAGCATCATACTATAAAAATGAAAATTGAAAACAAGTTCCTGCTGTGCAGCGCACTGCAAGGCCCTATTGGATACCACCACTGTCAATGCCCACCGTGGAAATCGACACACATTTGCCCAATACACCATTGAAAAGACATTCGCACTGCCCCAAGTCAATCCCAAGAGTGGGTTCAGCATTCTGAAGCGATCACTGTCCCAAGTCTGCCCGAAAGTCATCTGAAAACCACATCAGCAAAGCAACTGCACATCACCATGGTCCATTCTTCGTCACTCCGCTTTAAAGGCGGCGATGACTTGAAGAGCCTCTGCTCTCTGCTCCCCTTTAGCCCCCATCAATTGCCCGCCAAAATAGGGCCCGTATCTCATGATGTCCCCGTGGATTTGGGTGGGTGCAGCCATTCGCCAACCAGAGTGTCGGGTCTTCTTCATTGTAATGCGGACTGCTGGGGTCACTGTGATTGAAACCGTGCCCAAGAAAGGTCCCTCGCATATCAAGCGCACTAAATCCCAACGACTCAGCCAGCTCGCGCAGTTGCGTATTGGCGCTGTGTAGACTGGGCAGCAAAATCGAGATGTTGAGACCATAGAAACAATCGTCCACCTGACCTACGGCATCTGTCGGCTCATAGACATTGGCCATCAGGAGTGT
>JAYYJC010000148.1:0-6629 GCA_036146655.1 Myxococcota bacterium
TATGTCAAACCACAAACAATGAATTTCTTTCTATACAAAATCAATTCGAAAACCTGAAATTCAAGAAATTACACGACAGATATTGATACACATAGGTACATTTATATAAGGCCGATAACTATTGAAACATCTCATCTTCCAGAATTAAATCATGCTTAGAACTAAATCCAAAATCGCCTACTCCCCCAGCAAAACCCCATGATGCGCCTCTAGCGCCTGTGCGGCCGCACGGTGTCCGGCTTCAGAGTACCACTCCGCCTGCTCGAAACAATCCTCTAAATCAGGGCAAAACGGCTCCGGGTCGGCCAGTGGGATCCCTTCTTCTTCTGCAAAGTTGGCCACTCGGGCACGGTAGGTGTCCATGTCGGCAAGTCGCCATAAGCCCTCAATGTCTGGGTGAATGACCAGCTGCTGCAGAATCAGCACCTCAATCTCGTGATCTCGTAGCCGAGTCACCACCCGCCGGTACGAGTCAATCATCTCATCTGGGGTGACACGGTGCACCTGTTGAGACAGACCAAAAGCCAGCAGGTGAAGTCGACGGAACAACGCACTGCTCATGACCACATTGTAGAGTCCATTGTGCGGAAACAAGACCTCAGCTTCGGGCAAATAAGTATACAGGGCCTCATTAAAGCCACTGTACGAAAGCAGCACGGCATCGGGTTTGGCCTCGATGACCTCGTCGAGCAGGGCCCGCTCAAAGAAGAGAATGGTTGAGCCTTGAACCGAGAGGTTGTAAACTTCTGCGGTCGAATGGCGCTTTCGCAGAGCGCCCTCAAGTCGGTGCGCATAGATAAAACCTTCACTGATGTTTTCAGCGTAGCCGTGACCTGCCCCACCCAGCACAATACGCCGAGCATCGGTTTTAGGTGGCGGCGGCCATGATTTGCGGTCCCGAAAGCCTCGACGGTTCACCCGCACCTCAAAACCGTCTTCGAAAATCCCACCCTCGTCGATCATGCCTTGGCGAAGCATCTTCTCGTCTAGAAAGAAGTAATTAAAAAGCGCATCGTTGGAATTCTGGCTGTCCAGCAGCCGTGAAGCAAGCTCTCCGAGCAGCAGTAGCCCAACGCCAACCAACACCCATTTCAGCTTACTGCGCATTCAGGGTGCTCACGATGGCTTGGGCGAGTTTGTGATGGCCTCGGGGAGAAAGGTGTATGTTGTGCTCTCCAATGTAGGCATCCTCAACAGGGAGCTGCTTCAAGACCTCGGTGAACTCAAGGATGGGTATCCCCCGCCTCTGAGCCACCACTCGAGACCTTTCTCGATAGCGATCGTAGGTCGCCTTGGTGTAAAGGTCGGGGTAATCTTCCAATTCGGTCCACCCCACCACTAAAATGTTCTGCTCAACCCCACCCTCGGAAAGCTGTTGAAAGACCAAATCCAACTGCATCTCATAGTCATCGAGCGGAATAATCGGAGCACGCTCTGAAAAAAAGGAATGCCATGCCCCCTCTAAAAATATCCATGTGGAAAAGGAGCGCACCAAATTGGACAGCACATCGCTGCGTCGACTGGCCTGCGCCCTAGGCACATAGCCAATCAAGCTGCTGTTGATGTCCAAGCAGACCACTGCTGCAAAAGGCTCGTAATTTAAGGCGTCTGGGACCAAGCTGTCGAGGGCCTCAAAGGTGGTGGCCCCAGGTACCCCAAGGTTTAAGCTTTGCCAATCGCCCATGCGCTCAACGGCTTCTGCATAGGTTTCTTCTCGCTCGACAAAGAGGCCAAAGGTGCGAGAGTCGCCCAAGAAGGCAATGCTCCGCGCTCCCTGACGCCATTCGGTGTCACGGTAGCCCATTGAATTGTACTGATTCTCAATATCAAAGGCCTTCATGATTCGGGTCGAGTAAAGATAATCGGCAAAGACCGCCGTTTCCCACCAGTCCGGCAAGGGCACAAAATACAGGCCAACCTCTAAAATGATGAAGGAGAGAAGCGCTTTCAGGGGCCAGCGTTGTCGCAGGGTCATTGGTTTAATCCGAAGGGGTCTCTGCGCAGAATAACACAAGGGCTGATGGCAAATCTTCTTTTTGACAGATGCGTCGGTCAAATGGATTGCCCTTTACAAACCACTGCTGTCGCTCAAGCGGCGATTCATCATTGTCCAAGCCACTGCTGAGCACAAAGAGACCCTTAAGGCCTCGGAGCGGCTCAAGGTTTTGAATCTGATTTTGACCCAAGTACATAGTCGATAAGTAGGTCAGTTCTGACAAGGGGGAGATGTCTTGAATGTCATTGATGGCCAAATGCAGCTTTTGGAGGTCTGTTAAGTTCGTCAAGGGTGCAATGTCCGTAACTTTATTTCCGCCCAGCCATAGCCGCTGCAGGGTGGTGGATGCAGCAAGTGGCAATAGGTCTTTGATGCGATTGTCTCCAGCACTCAACCACAACAAGGGCAAGCCGTGCAGCGGAGACAAGTCATCGATGTAATTGTCATCAATCCACAGTATCTGCAGGTTGGTTCGCTGAGACAAGGGCGACAAATCACGGATGCGGTTGTAGTCAACAACCAACTCTTGAAGATTTGGCAGCAGGCCGATTGGCTCAAGGCTGGTCAATTCCAATTCCTGTAGTGTCAGGCTTTCGGTCATGGCCAACGACTCCCACAGTTCCTCACATGTTTCGGCCTGTGTCTGCGATTTGAGGACACGGTAGGTCAAGCCGGACGGCCCTGCTGAGGCTCGACAATGCTTCAAGAACTTCGCCATGCCCTGCTCAGCCTCACTGCGCATCTGTGCCTTTTTTCGCTGACAAAGTGCATCGACCGCTGCAGAAGAGGCTTCGGTGCAATATTCGTTGAATACACTGGTGATCGGAATGTCGACCGTC
Source organism: Myxococcota bacterium (assembly GCA_036146655.1). GTDB lineage: Bacteria > Myxococcota_A > UBA796 > UBA796 > UBA796 > JAYYJC01. The sequence goes on from JAYYJC010000148.1 coordinate 2,836, forward strand.
TGAAGATTGGGGAGATAGGTAAAAATTCGAGGGTCGGGATAGGATTGTGTTGAAGTAAAATCCGATATGCCTTTGAGCTTGGCTTGGACCTTTGTGCAGTCGGTTTCGTTGATGTCTCGCAGCAAGGACCGGATGGAAACCTGTGTTTTAAATGGAAAGTCATCTGGGCTGGTACACCACCTGAGCGCCGAATCGGGATTAAGGGAGGCACAGCCTTGTATGGGTCCTGCGAATTGTCGACAGGCCGCTTCAGAAACCCCAGTGCCTCGGACATTGATTTCAATCAAAGAAGACAATTGGGCAGCTGGGCTGAGATCAGTCACTTTTGTCTTGCTTAGATCGAGAACCTTAAGATTGGAGAGTTGTGCCAGAGGCTCAATGTCCTTCACCGTGGTGTTCTTCAGATCGAGAAAGGATAACCCTCTGTGCTTTGACAATGGCTTCAAATCCGACACTTGGGTTTGTCTGAGGCTCAGAATTTGAAGTTGATTGAGAGCGGCCAATGGCTCAAGAGACAAGATGGGATTGCCTGAAGCCTCAAGAATCTGCAAAGACGGCATGCCAGACAAACCATCAAGTGAAGTGATGCCGGTCTTTCGCAAGCCGAGTTGCTTGAGAGAAGAGAGCCCCTGAATGGGGGTCAAGTCACGGACCATTGAATAGTCGAGGAGAAGGGTTTGGAGCGAAGTCAGCGAAGACAACGGCCGAAGGTCTTCGATGGGGCAATGTTCGACATGCAATGTATGGAGACTCTTAAAGCCAGAAATGGGCTGGAGGTCAGAGACCTGACTGTCGCTGAGATGGAGCGATTCGATCTGCGTGAACTCTGCGAGGACCGAAAGGTCAAAAAATTCTTCTGGGTGGTTGGCCAGAGACAAGGCCTTGGTGGTGGACAGATGTGCGTAAAGTCCATCACAGTCGGAAGTGTCAAGCCTATCAAAAAGCACATTCAAGGTCATGCGATGGGCATCAGATGAAGGGGCCTGGCATTGACTCAGAAAAAATGAATTCATCGGCTGAACGGCCGCTTGTTCAGACGAAGACATACAGGAGAATAACAACGCAAGCATCATGCCATTATCTTATCGCTTGCGACCCAATCATGCCTTTAAATCGGCCAACCTAAAATGGTGTACCCATAAAGAGAAGGTTGCCAATCCAGAGATCATCAGCACCATCGCCATTGGTGTCGCCGGCAGAGTACATTGGCCCCGTGTAACCTTCGAGAAAACCATCTGCATCTAAATTGCTGTAGGTGGCCCCCATTGGAAAGCCACCGTAGAATAAGTATGTGTCACCACCGTACGCATAAAAATTATTGCCCGGACAATTTTGATAACTTTTTCCATCAGAACGATAGCAGGTTCCACTAATGACGAGGTCATCCTTATTATCACCGTTTAAATCTATTTTATTGGACAAATGACGACCAATAAAGTCGTACTCTGAAGCACCAATGATTTGAGTGTCAAAATCCTCGATGGCCCAACTGGAATCAGGTAATAATCCGCCCTGCCATATTCGAACATGCCCCTGTCCTGAAGTGGTGTTTATGCCTCCGGTAAATGGATCTTGAACGGATACATTTTGTATGGGTTTGGTAATGGCTATTTCTTCAGCACCGTCTCCATCCAAGTCACCCACACAGCCCAGACCCATGACCCAGGTGTCACCACCGTCATTGGTGGTCTCGCCGTCTTGGCCAAAACTATTTTGAAGGTGGTTGCTGTCCAAAGCAACGGAGGCAATGGGGAGTGCTGCAGGATCTAGCCGTAAATCGACAGCAGAATAGAGCTGCAAGGCCTGCGACTTTGGGGCATACCAAGGTGTTCCATACTGATGTCCCCCCGTGTCATGACGGTACTCTCCAACAAGTTCAGCCTGTCCATCTCCGTCGATGTCACAGGGTCGTAGGGCGCTTATGGTGGATGTAAGGCCAGATACTGTTGAAATATCTGCACCATCCCAAAGGATATAGCTCTCGCTTTCGCCATCTGAGTTCGCTGAGATGCGCGCAGAGGACGATAAATTTTGGTCGTGCTCAATAGACAGAAAGTTCCGACCAAAAGACAGCTCATCACGACCATCCCCATTGAGGTCTCCTAATGATCGAGCCATTGGAACGGATTGATCTTGCTCGAAGGCTTCGTAAGCATAGTACCCAGGGTAGATATCGGTGAACGGAAAGAGGATAACATTCGCCTCTTCTTCTTCAAAAGGCTGAGTAATGGTCATCTCAGACGGAAAAAGGTAGATTCGATTGGGAGAGCCAACCAGCCACTCTGGAGCCCCATCTCCGTTCCAATCACCAACAGCTCCATAGAGACCTGCTCGCTCATCAAAGGTAATGGTGGGAGAGAAATACAAATCGGCATCGTTTGCATTGCCGAGCTCACCATTTAGAGGGCCAAAGATAATCTGTGCTTCCCCTGCTCTCGTATAGATGTTGTCGCTGTTTGTTTTTCCGATCAGCACATCACTGAAACCATCTTGGTTATAGTCAAAGCTTTGATCGAGCACAAAATAGCCGCTTGCCAATGTGGCCACAGCATCCCCAGTATCAAATGCCCCACTCAAACCACAGTTTCCGATATCTGGATTCTGACCCACGCCATTTAAGCTTGGATCGTCGTTGCAATCCCCCATTTGGGTGGCTTCGTAGCCCTGCTGAGGCTGACAGGCGCATATAAAATCATAAACCCCCCAGCCGTCTCCGTCTTCATCAAGAAAATATTGAGTGCAGTCTGCAGCCAGATTCTCATTGATTTGGCTGTCGCAATTGTCGTCGGCAGAGGTGGCACAGAGTTCTGATTGATCGGGGTTGACAAGGGGGTCTCCATCGTCACAATCTGTACCGCTGGCTGAGGTATACACATCACGGTTGTCACAGTAGCACTTGCTATCACTAACAGAACCATGGCCGTCGAGGTCCACATCGGCATACCAAGAGTCACAGCCCACTGCGTCCTCATCGTTGTCGTCGCCGTCACAATCATCATCAAATGAAGAACTGCACAGTTCAGGCATTCCAGGATTGATCGAGACTTGCTGATCGTTGCAGTCGTCACCGTTGCCGGCGAAGCCCTGTGGCAAATCACACTGCACCATTGGTGAGCTCCGACCATCATTGAGAACCAGACCAGGCGTCGAATCGCCATAGCCATCGCTGTCGATGTCTACATAAAAGGGTTGAGCCCCAATGGCGGTGGCATCGTCGGCGAGACCATCACAATTTTCGTCCACATCATCAGGGTCGCAGACTTCAACCTGAGCTGGATTAACGGTTTGGTCAGTGTCATCACAGTCGTTGGGACTCTCTGCGCGGTAATAGCCCGTCTCAGTACATACACAGATGCTGGTTTGAGTCAAACCGTAATTGTCACCGTCCTCATCATAGTAAAAGTAGGTACAGAACGACGCTCCTTCGTCATTGGTATCACCATTGCAGTTGTCGTCTTCGGGGGTACTGCAATTTTCGAGCTCACCTGGGTTGATATCGACGTTGCTGTCATCACAATCAGTGTCAATTTGAGCCTGATACGGAGCTTCTGGAGCACACAAACAGGCTGAGTCGGCGATACCATAATTGTCACCATCTTCGTCATAGTAAAATGTCGAGCAGGCTATCGCATTGGGGGTGTTTGTGGTGCCATCGCAGTCGTCATCATCCGCCGTCAAACAGTCCTCGGTGGCGCCCGGATTTACCCCAATCATGGCATCATTGCAATCCGTGTCATCATCCACATAACCAGCGGGCACAAGACAAGCCGTTTGAGGCCGAGTCGAGTCCCCAT
>JAYYJC010000149.1:0-4650 GCA_036146655.1 Myxococcota bacterium
GCAGGGACAAGCAGCGCAAAATCAGAAATGGAACTCTAGGGTTCGAAACAATGGTGCTGTTGGTTTAATTGTGAGAATGGTGAGGAAGTTAATGTCATGAAAGATGGTTCTTTGGTTCTAAAAGTAAAGGGTAAAGACGCCTTGATGGAGCACATCACCCGAATCACTTACACCGAAGCGGTGGGTGAACTTGATGGGATGACAGCGACTCTTCGCTTGCCACAGTCTGACCCTAAGACATTGAAAAAGTTGATTTCCAGTCTCCAGCCTGGGCTGCCTTTTGAGATTTCTGTCATAGATGAAGATGGAAAAGATGTCAAAGGGGTTAAGCGCGAAGGCGACATTATTGCTGTCCACTTTGAGTCAATTGAAGGAGTCTCTACGGCCACACTGGTTGGTGTCAATTATCTCCACAGACTGCGCTCTGAGCACATTACTCAAATTTGGGAAGATGGGCACGATAAAATTGTAAAGACCATTGCGGGTCGATCAAAGCCTTCGCTGACAGCAAAGGTTCATGGCGTAAAAGGTACGCCCGCTTTTACTTTTCAGCAAAACGAAACAGATGCGTTGTTTTTGATGCGTTTGGCCCGAGAAAACAACTATTATTGCCGAGTGATTGGCAAAGAGCTTCATTTTGGCCGACGAGACATGGTTAGTGGAAGTTTAAACCTTGACTATGCCAAACAAGGCCTTGATATTCGGTTGCAAGCCAATCTTAAAGATCACCTGAATGCAGCACATGTGTACTGGGGAGACCCTGAAAAAGATGGCAGCAAGCTTAAAAAAGCCACCTACAAGAAGCCCCCCAAAGCCACTAACTCTGGTGGGAAACTTGGATGCGATCTCGGTAAGAAAGCTTTTGGCGAAAAATCCGTGACCATTGGCGGATATGACTTCCCTCTTTACAACAATCAATCACAAGCTGAAGCCAAAGGGCAATCGGAAGTGGACTCAGCGGCACTGGACTTTATTGAAGGTGTTGTCAACTGTAGAAATGCACAAAAAGCCATGTGTGGTGCGACCCTGAAAGTCAAAAATGCAGGTTGGCCATACGATGGTGCATTTGTGATTACCAAGGTCTTTCATGAATACAGTTTTAATGGACTAAAAACAGAAATTACTTTTAAAGCGAATAGTTTACCGAAGGAACCCTAATGGCTCGACCTATTCAACATCTATCCCTAACACTTGGCGCACGAAAACCATATTTGAACCGTCTCGATTCGACCATGGGCCGTTTGTCCATCCTGTTGCATACACCCCAAGGCCATTTGCCTTGGGAGCCAAAGTTTGGATGTGATTTTGACCAGTCAATTGGTCGTCCAGCAACGGACGAGCTTCAAAATCAAATTAGTTCATCTGTCCGACATTCAGTCAGTCGATGGATTCCCGATACCAAGATCAATCGCTGTGATGTCATTTTACAGAACGCCACTCTAAATGTTCGTGAGCACCGTGAACCCACCATTCCACTTGCTGAATCAGCGCTTGCCATTTTGGGTACAGATGTCCATGCTCAAGTCGCCCTTGAAGTCGAAGTCGATGGTGAAATCATTGAAATGAGCACGGCACTTGACATAGAATAGTGAACTTCCTACATTGCATTAACCCCATTGGAGCATGCTGTGAGAGTACCTCAACCGGGCTTGTTAAAGCTCAACAAAGAAGACCTGTTGGCCGATTTAAGAGTGCGTCTTTCCGAGCGCTATCCAGACTACGCCAACGAAAGTGATTTTGACGCCACTGATCCGGCATGGATTTTACTTGAGCAGTCCGCATGGCTGACCGAATTGCTGAGCGAACAATTGGACCGCTATCCGTATGCCATGGTCCAAGAATTTGTTCACTTAATGGGGGGACAACTTCAGCCTGCCACCCCAGCCATCGGCGTGGTCACTGTTGAACCAGATGCGCCTGGTGTGTTGTCATTCAGTCCAGAACGGCCATCGGTTTGGCGCTTGTTTACACTTCAGACAGAAGATCAAGACATGGTTGAGTTTGCGTTTGCAGAGCCGGAAGTCCATATTCGTCCTGCAACGATTTTGAGTATGACAGAATACCGCAGTGACGAACTTTACATCTCTGCGCAGCCCAGCATTGATGGCGGATTGGCTTCTCAAGAGGTCTGGAAGGGCCGCGCCAAGAAGAGCAGCGTTTTCAACCAAGAGTGGGTCAGATATGACTTGATCTCGGCCAATGCAGATGACCTGGTTGAGACCATCGAATCCGCAATAGAATCACTTGAAACTCGAAACATTGGATGGCTTGAACTCAGAGTTGAAAAGCAAGTCAATGACATGGTTTCGCTTTTTGCCCGCGTCAATCTCGGCAAGGCGTTTTCAAAAGAGTTTCCCACTGGCTTTACAGCAGGCGATGACGCCAGGGCCAACTGGGGAACCTTAGATGACAGCATCTGGACTCCTCCTGTCCGCATCACCGAAACCCCAAAGTTCAGTCCGGTTATTCGAGGCCGTCCACCACAGCCAGGCATCCGACGGGGAACCATTGTTGTCCCTAGGCCACCAGAAAACACATCCATTGACGAGTTGCTTGTTCGTGATTCTGCCCCATTACCTGTATCCGTGGTCAATGCCATATGGACCACTCTGACCCATCAAGATCAAAAACTGGCATCCTACAGCCCGATGATTTTCAGGGGCGTAGAAGATGTGGAAGACCCATCAGAGCCCACATGGATAAGTGCATCGATTCAAACCGGTATTTGGAGTGATCTCATCGACCGGTCAAAGCAGACTTTTATTCATGTTGACATTGAGCATTTTCAAGCTGAAAATGGCAAGTTTCGCTTGGCATTTATTCTCAAAGGCGTTTCAGAAGAACAGCTCCCTGAGCTTCGGGTATATGGGTTTGAACGGAATGACGGACTCCAGCGGATTCCACTGACACACAACATGGCGTGGAAGCTGCGCCTTCCTGACCCCATGGGTGGTCAACGCATGGTGCTTGCTGTGGCGTATGATGTGGATGTGATGGCCGATCACACACAACTGCTGTTTGCCACCAGTGCAAGCCCATTGTCTGTTCTACTGAATGCAGCTATGATCATCAATGCACCTGCCGTTAATGATGGTCGGGAAGTGGTAATTGAACGCAATATCCCTGAATCAGTCAATCTGCTGTTTGATGACATTGTCAACCACGATGTCATGGCGCACTTGACCAGCGAAAATCTGTCGCAAGATGTCAAAGGCCTTTTGAAGTCCTTTCCGCTTGCACATTTTGAAGTCTCTGATGGCCAACCCATTAAAGACTTTAACGGGATCTGGTTTGACCCCACTTCTACGGCAGATGAAGGGGCCCTGATGCGCTTAAATGCCCCTGACAATACGGGGCACCAGCGACGGCTTCGACCCAACGATGCCATTGAACTCAACTGGTATCGTCGTACTGAGGGGGATCGAGGCAATGTGCCGTCTGGATTGGTGGAAGTGATTGAACAACCTCCCAACACCTCTCCTCTCCTGTTAAGCGCTCGTAACCCACTCGCGACTTTTTACGGCAGCGATCGAGAGCATGAACATGAAGCCATTCAGCGCATGTTTACCCCTGCCAGCAGTGTCCCCGTGACATCAGCAGACTGGGAGCGTGAGTTTCGAGTTGCCATGGGCGTAAAGGGGAGGGGATGGATGGTGCGATGCTGGTCACACTCTGAGCGGTCCATGCTGTCGACGGCCCTGTGGCCATTGTCTGATGATCCCTTCGCCATTGATGTCGTAAACGCCTCACTTCGCAACCAACTCCGAGATGCGGGACCAGAGACATTGATGGTTGTTGTTGGGTCTGTAGACGAGGTCATCAGCGACGAAGAATTGGATTGGGCTCGAGGCGTATGCTTGGGCGTGATGCGTCGTATGCTCGACCGTCTACCCATGATACAAAACCTCATTGTGACCCGATTTTGGGCACTCTCCATGCACAGCCAAAACCTAGACTTGCCCACTCCTTGTTTCATGGCAGGCCAAATGGACGGGCTCCTGACAGACCGTCATGACAGAACCGCACAGCCTCCAAATGCGAGAATACTGCTGAATGCTGCAGTCGTTCAAGTCAATGACGAGGAGCTTACATGAGTGCTGCGCACCTGAAAGTTCGCATCGCTCAACTCGATTGGAGTCTCCTGTCGAGCACGGATCAATTGAACGACCTCAAGTGGGTCGACAGCCACATCCAGTTTAGCCATCAACCCTTTATTGAAAAAGACCATTTGTTTGCTCATCGACCCTATGGCTATTTTTTACCGCCGGCAATGGTCGGGGCTGCTCAAAAAGCGCAAGCGTATGGCGAGCCTACAGTTCTTGAAGGTCTGCTCCTACTCAATGCAAAGGTGGAGTGGCTCATCGAAACCCGCAAATATCTTTGGTCGCCATTGAGCCCTGTGCCAAAGCTTTTGGACAGTCTTGCAGACGCCTTTGGAATCAGTTGCGAGTTGCATCAAAATAAACCGGATGTGCTTCTTCGTTTGGCCGCTGTCCTTCCCAAATGGTACCCCCACCGTGGGACCGTTCAACGGGCTCGGTTTTTGATAGAAAAAACAATCGGTATCCCCTTAAAGGTAGGCACTCAAGAAGAGGGCTCAAAACCCATGGCCTTGGACAATGAAGCCATGATGTGCCGCAGTGTTACTTG
>JAYYJC010000150.1:0-4364 GCA_036146655.1 Myxococcota bacterium
AGTGAATGGCATTGTCGTCAATCCGAACCATGGGCTCTACCACAGGTGGTTTTTGTTGTGTGGCGTCTTCGATAATTTGACCCAGTTGAGTGACTTGGTCGCCTGTCAATTCAACGCCCACACACGAGAATCCAAATCGAAAGTCTTTCGGCTGAAGCAGCTTGAAAATTTCCAAGGGGTAAGGGCTGTCCATGTCTAGAACGAGATGCATTAGTGCATTTTCAAGACCTGCTTTGGTGGTGCGCTTGGATACCTCAGAAAGAAGACTGGTGGACGCATTTAGAATATGCTGACTCATGACCCATTGCCCATAGAGTTCGAAGAGGGTCAGTTTAAAAACAGGCTTGGATGGTCGAACACAGTCATTCATTTTGGCAATCCTTTAGAGCAAAGTCCGAGAGTTACATAGAATGAAATTGATTTATCTTAGAATTTAAGTGTGCCAAATAGATTGTCTGAAACAAATCTGTAACGAAATCACCTCTGTGTCGTATTGCATTTGAGATGTGCATATTACCAGCTGCTTGTGGATAATAGAATCCGGTTGCATTGTGATGTACTGTTTGAGAACAATACACCTTTCAGATGCACATGTGTTCATCAATCGAGCAAAACCACTGCTCATCTCACAGACCCTATCCAGACAAATGTGATTGCCAACGCTCAATTCTTCGCCAACCAGATGCTGTGCTTTGATGGGTCTCATCGGCTCGCCAGCATTTGCCCAAATTGGGTTATTAGGTGGAAGAGGTCGACCGAATAGCCATGACGGACCCCATTCGAAAAATACTGCACATTGACATGGACGCTTTTTTTGCCTCTGTGGAACAGCGTGACGACCCCTCATTGAGGGGCAAGCCCGTGGCCGTTGGTGGCAGTTCAAAAAGAGGGGTGGTGGCAGCTGCATCCTATGAGGCTCGGAAGTTTGGGGTCCACTCCGCCATGCCTGGAGCAGTGGCCCAGCGCTTGTGTCCGCAACTCATCTTTGTCCGCCCAAACTTTGCCAAATACCGTGCCGCCTCACAGACGGTCTTTGATATATTTGAAGAAATCACAGACACCCTTCAGGGCATGAGTCTCGACGAAGCGTACTTGGATGTGACCGAGAACCACCTCAACGAACCCAGCGCCACACTCGTTGCCCGAGAAATCAAACGGAGAATTGTCGAGGCGGTGGGACTGACGGCATCGGCAGGTGTCGCCAGCTCCAAATCGGTGGCCAAAATCGCCAGCGGCTATAATAAACCCAACGGACTGACCGTGGTGCCCCCCCACCGCACACTTGAGTGTCTACGCCCCCAGCCCATCCGCAAAATCCCGGGCATTGGCCCCAAAACAGAAGAGCGTCTCAAGGCTCAGGGCATCCAACTGATTGGCGACATCGAGCAGCGCAGTCAAGCTGAACTGGAAGGGCTGCTTGGCAAACACGGGGCCCACATCTGGCGACTAGCCAATGGCATCGACACCCGTGCGGTTCGAAATGACCACATTCGAAAATCCCAATCGGCAGAGCACACTTTTCGAGACGATGTGCTGACAATTGAGGAACTCTTGGAGACTTTGGTGGGCCAAAGCGAGCGCATTTGCCAGCGGCTGACCCGCTCTGGGATGAAGGGCCGTACCGTCACGCTCAAAATCCGATACACGGATTTCACCACCAAGACGGTGTCAACCACCCTCCGTCAACCCACCACCGACATTGGCATTGTGATGGAATGTGCCCAGGCTCTTCTGCTCAAAACGCAGGCCGGCACCTTGCCCGTGCGACTAATTGGGATTGGGCTGTCCAACCTCGTGACCGAAGAAGAGATGGAGAAGTCCACCAGCCACCAGCAACTGACGATTCCAAGCATGGAGCCTTGGGTTCGGAAGGGGCTTTGGAGGTGAGGATTGGGTCACCGGTTGGGTGTCAAGACAACAGCAACCAAGTTTTAGCTGTCAAACCAAATACAGATGCATCTGCAGATGAAGATGCGGTAAAATTAACGGACATCCGATTGTTGATTTCAACAGAAATCAACATACCCAACATGTTTAATTTGATAAACTGAAGGTCACTCCTACTTCCCTGAGCACCCATGTTCTTCCTCCTCGCCTGTAGCCAGCCCTCCCCCATTCAAGATCCATCAAACACAGAAGAAACAACCGTTCAGGCCGAAGCCCCTGCCCCAGAAGGAACCATTCAACCGTCCCCTTTGCCCGAGCCAAGCGCACCCGATGAATTAATTATTCCGCTTGAGCCCACGCCTTATTGTGATGGCGGTTCCCACGCTCCTCTCACCAAAGACATCTTTGCCACGGGTCCGCAGCACCCCAACGCCGACTGGATTGAGTTTTATTTCGGCCCTCGAACAGGCAAAGGCAACCTCATGGTCGGATTAGAACAAAATGGCCAAATCTGGAGTGTGTCTGCGGACATCGATGAGAATGGCATTATTCAGGACAACGAACGATTCACCATGCTGAGTCAAACTCCCACATCCGACGGACAGTTCCATGTGGCAGAGTTCAGCTACCCATATCCCACACAAGAAGACCCCAGCTATCAGTTGGCCATTACGCTGACGCTCATAGACAAACCAGACGGTCTCGTCATGGAGACCTGTGTTGAGTCTGGTCGGATGGGTGAGATCCCCGTGGCTGACGGGGTAACCCTCCTCGTGGTCGGTGTTGGTGGCGACTTTAGTCAACCGGGCACCAGCCTGATCGTTGATGGCAATCGAGATGGCACTCCCGACAGCAGCAATTATCTCAACCACTACACCATCAAAGAGGGGTTGGTTCAATTGCCGGATGGAAATGTTTACACCACTCAAGTCGATGCCGCTGGCACCTTTTTAAGACTTCGACCCACCGATGCCCCTCTCACCGGGCTCCATTTTTTGACGCCTGCACCTAACTTTGAAGGCAAAGCCACAGATGGTCAGAATCACACACTAAGCGATTATGCTGGAAAAGTACTGCTTCTTGACTTTTGGGCCACCTGGTGTGCGCCCTGTATTGCACTGCACCCCGAAGTCGAAGAATTTGCAGAAGCACACAGCCTCACCGTCCTTGGAATCTCAGCAGACGACACCAACCAAGAACTCAAGCGCTGGCTTAAAAAAAATCCCATTCCGTGGCCGAGCATCGCCCAAGGACCAGAGGGTGAGATCAACAAAGCCTTTGAGGTCAACGGGTGGCCAACCCATGTCTTGATCGACCCCAACAGCCGTCTGATTGCCTATGGGAAGTGGGAAACCATCAAAGACGCTGTGAACAACCGCATTTGGGAACCAAAAACCGAAAACACGGACTCAGAAGCCGAGTAAGTCCCTGCGGTGCAAATCTGCGAGAAGTCCATGTGGGTTCAATGACACAAACTAAAAGGGGTTCTTCAGAACAGGTGTATGAGATTTACCTGTCCATGACTTCACTTTTTATTGCTACGGCATGTGTGCCAAAGGCCCTTAAGAGTCAAACGATTTTGTTGGTTTCAATGGCTGCAGATGACACAAATATTTGGACCAATGTGGTCGTCTTTCATGAAGGTTATCCCTGAGGACTGAGTAAGGCGCCGGTTCAATGGGTGTGGCTCCCAATGGAATTGGCTCGGGCGATTCACCGAGACAAGAGATGAACTCACAGCATTGATATCCCCATTGCTGAGTGTCGAAACGATCCAACATTTCCACTATACGCTGTGAATATGACAAACCATGTGAACAACCATTGTGTAGAAAAGATCCCTCATGAGTCACATGGATATTTCCACAGAGGCACTGCCCGTCGACGGCAAAGCCAAGAAAGACCTCTTGGACAAAGAAAGACGACAATTATTCACTGAAGAATTGTCCCCGAGTTGCCGTCAAAAAAGAAACAAAGTTCGCAACAATATGATCCATTTCAGGGTTTGAGCACATCCATTTGTCATGCATTGAGATCAAGATCTATAGTGTAAGTGGCTAATTTGGAGACAATACTCATGCATCTAAAACTCGTTCCCCCACAAAAGCAAGAGACCCATCAAACACATCGGAGCAACACCTTTGGAAGTCGGCTAAACGACAATGTCAAACTTGCAGTTCTCAGCATCATCATGTGTTTTGTACCCCTGATGTCGTACACCTTCGGGGCAAAAGCATATGGCACAGAGATGGGGACACATATTGGCTTTATAACGGGAGCATGCTGCATGTTGGTGGCGGCCTACCTCATCTACTTTTCAAACTGGTTTCAGGAATACCCCGAAGACTAGAGTTGCCTGACCAGTTAGCATTACCGCACGGATCGTTCTTGCAGTTTCTATCCCTCATGATTGCTGCAGTTCGTAAGCTCTTGTCGCACTTGTGCATTGAGGCAGGCGCTCAATGACAGCACCTTAC
>JAYYJC010000151.1:0-18613 GCA_036146655.1 Myxococcota bacterium
GGAACCATCAATGGACTTCTGATTGATGAAACACGAAACACATTGTATCTCAGCAGTGTCGACGGCAATCCACCGGCTTCTCTGGTCGATACAGAAGACCCCACTTTCTTTCACATGCTTAAGGCATACAATCTGGAAGGCGATCTTATTCGTGAGGTTGATCTTTCACGCCAAACCAGTAGCAATGGACCGGCCGTGACACCTCACGGCATGGCTTTCCATAATGACCGGCTCTGGCTTGCTGTAGAAGGCAGTTCGGTCGCATTGGCACTCGACCCCGATACATTGTCTGAAATTGAACGCATTGAGTTCGATGGCCTTCCACGAAGCTTGGCCAGTGATGGAACAGACTTGTTCATTCACGGTAACCAAAGCTATGACAGGCACATATTGGGTGGCAGCAGCATTAAAATTGGAACAGATCCTCGTCCAGAACAAGTGCGACTCGGACAACAAGTCTTCATGTCTCCCGGAGAAGGTTATGGCGAAAACTACAGCTGCAACAGCTGCCATGCAGATGGTAAAGGAGATGGGAGAATCTGGAAAGCAGGACCTTTTGAAGTCTGGGAAAGTTCAAAAGCTTTCTTCTGGCTTGAAGGTACAGGTCCAACCGGCTGGGGTGGATATACATCGAGGATAGAAAACTTTGGATATGAAGGAACAGCGAGCATCAACCTCCCAATTACAACCGAACAAGCATCTGGATTAAGCGCCTATCTTGCATCCATTATGGCTCCCCCGGCAGCAAACGGACAGACCGAACGAGATGGTTTACTCTCAGAAGATGCGCTGAGTGGTGAAGAAGTCTTCTACGGAAAGGGTCAATGCGCAGACTGTCATCCTGCACCGCTGTATACGACCAATGCCACGCTTATGGATGGGGTGTCTTCTAATACTCGGGCCAGCATCCCCTCTCTTGTGGGTGCATACCGTCACGCACAATACTTGAAGTATGGCGAAACGAAGTCCTTCGATACTGCCGTTGACCACATTTTAGAGTGGCAGGGTATTCGTCTAGAGACACAAGAAAAACAAGATTTAATGCACTATCTAAATGAGTTGACTGCAAGAGAATTTTTTGTGCTTCGCCCACCCATGAGCACCAATGCACATGGGGTTGATCGCCCCATTCAGCTGATTCTTTCTGAGCCTGTATGGGATGCAGAGACCAACCTAGACAAAATCGAGCTGTACGACGGGAGCTCACCTGTTCCGGTAGATATCAGTACCAATGGGCGTCATGTCAACATTGTGCCCATTGAAAACCTCCTCCCAGATCACAGCTATACCCTACGGGTGAACAGAGGTCTCGAAAGTTGGTCTGAAAAGGTAATCTTCGAAGCAGAAGAGTATCAGATCCATACTGCTGCCCTCCCCACCCTTCAGCTATCTGGTGAATACGAATGGACGGTCCAGGTGCCTGCATTCACACCGACCGGCTTTGACATGACGACGCTTCTTCCCATCTCTGTTCGCTTTGAAGCAACGCCAACCCCATCAGGTGCTGACATTACGCTTCAATTTAATGAGCGGTTAGAGTACAGCCGACACGCCGTCATGAACGGAAGTACTCTTAACTTTCCAGATGTACCCTTTTTCGTCGGCGCATCAGCAGCAGACAGCACTGGTATCGATGCACAATTTCTGGATCTCGATGGAGACACCGTCGCAGATCAGGCCATTGGAAGAATTACTCTCACCGGACCTGGAATCTGGCTCGAAGAACTTCTGTGGGACATAAAGCCTGCACCTCCAATTGGTGTCTGCAACCCTGGTCCTGATGGCGATGTGGCCGTCCAAATCAGCACCTCAGGTGGACAGCTAGAAATCGACTGGGGTAATGCAGGTCTTCTGGGATTGTTTGTCACCACTCCAGGTGCCTCTATTCCACTTGGACCAGGTCAAACCGTTCAGAATGGCACAACCTATTGGGCATTGAGCACCGCAGAATTTCCAAACGGATTTTATGGACCCGTGACCTATGGGTTTTCACCGACGGGATCATTCGACATTAGCGAAGACAATGGCGGAATCTCTGGCGGACTTCCAATTGCAGAAGAAGACTGCTTAACAATTCATGTGGTCACTGATGATTTTGAAATTGGAACTTATACACACACCTTCGAAACTGCAATTTTAACGCAGTAACACACTACCTCAAAACACACATAGGAGTTCAAAGATGATCTTTCTTACCATCGCCCTCGCCTGCAGCGGCAGCAAAGATGACAGCGCCGTTGAAACCAATACAGAAACCGATACCGGTTCAACCGCTGATACAACAGAACCTGCGGCACCCTCTTCAGAAGACACAGTAGATACATCTATCTGTGCCGACGACTATTCATTCTGTGGTCAAATTATTGCCCCAACAGACTTTCAGGGCACCACGCGCTCATTGGCTGTTGCACTATATGATAGCATTCCGCCGGCAGGCCCTCCCATTTACACGCTTGCGGAAATCGATACCCCAACGCTAATAGCAGGTGAGACTTACGAAATTGCCATTCATCCTGTGACAGCGGTCGGTGAGTATTATGTATGGTTTAATATGTACATGGATGGTGGCGGAGAATGGATTCCAGTTAATGGAGTCGATTACACCGGCTCAACTGCTGGAAAGCTCACTTTTGATGGCTCGCCTGTCAGCTTCGATGCTGTGACCCTTGAGGTGGCTTCCGGCTGGTAATCCTCCAATCTCTTACAACAAACGCTCAGATTCAGTCTGGGCGTTTTTTTTGGCCCATTGATTGCCTCTTGCAATCCAATCCCTGAGCCAATTCCTTATGACATTTATCCAAACAAATCTCAGGCCATTCAAAAGGCAAAACAGGATTCTCAATTACAGATGTGGTCTCAGAATGACCTGCTCGAAAGCGGTTCTACAATAGACCAATGGCTTGCGGCTGATCCAGAGTTGTACCATCAACATTGACATTGGTTATGCCGTAAGTGTACCGTTTCTTAATTGACTGCGCACTCACCCAAAAATTGTCTGCTTTGCCAATCATCGTCAAATCAAACTCAGCGGTCCATCAGAGTGCATTCTAACCTTCAAAAGGAACCCGATGTGATGATCAGCATCACATCTGAAGGCCACAAAATGGTTAATCTCGGTTTACGAACTGAATGGTGTCTATGAGAGTCAAGTCAGCGAAAGCCAAAGTGCAAAGAGCATGTAAAGTCAGCTTTGGATTTAGAAGGTTTATCATTCCACTGTCGTCAGAAAGTGTGTATAATTCACCAAACATTAGGAGCGATTCATGAAATTATGCAAAGCCATCATTTTTACTGTTGGTGTGACAGCCTGTACATCAGAGAAAAGCACAAACTCATCCATTGATACTCTTCCAGAGGTTGAAGACAACACAATTGATATAGAGCCGGGATTGTACGGTGGTACGCTTGAGCACGCAGGCGTTGAGAGAGAATATGTCATCTACTTTCCAACCAGCTATGACCCGAACACCCCAAGTCCCCTGTTGTTGAATTTTCATGGTTTTGGTGGCTATGCAATGGACCATATGGAGTGGGCAGACTTTCGTTCCATTGCTGACGATGAAGGTTTTGTAGTGGTTTACCCTCAAGGAACACTTCTCGATGGAGAACCGCATTGGAATGCCGCACTTCCATCGGAAGACAATAAAAGTGACGCCGAAGATTTTGGATTTGCGGTTGAACTTATTGATGAACTGGTGGCCGACTATAACCTTGATCCTGAGCGGGTGTATGCCTCCGGCTATTCCAATGGTGGCTTCTTTTCATACGCCATGGCATGCTATCACGGAGACAAAATTGCGGCTGTGGCCGTTGCTTCAGGAACAATGCTTGATGGCCTTCAGGATACTTGCACCACCACCTCTCCAACAGGTGTTCTCTCACTACATGGTACAAATGATTATGTGGTTCCTTATGAGGGTTCTGGAGATGGCTACGACAGTGTGGATTCGGTCATCAACTTTTGGATTGATCACAATGATATTTCCTCAAACCCAACGACTCAAACAGAAGGCTCTATTGAGTATCACATCTATGGAGACGACAATTCTTCTGCCAAAGTTGGGCTATTTAAAGTCAATGGTGGAGATCACATTTGGTTTAACTTTGACTTTGATGGCCAAAGCGCAAATCAACACATTTGGTCATTTCTTTCACAGCATTCCGTCAATGGATTGAGATAGTTTCATTTTGAAGCTTTAGATTGACCACTGTTGAAACGGTGAAAATACCTTTGGAAATAAGTAAAATGCTTCTTTGTCTAAATTACCGAGGCACAGGGCTAAGATGAATTAGATGTTTGATCATCAAGAGATGCAGCGCACCTCAATTTGAGGTGCGCTGCCAACCTTATCTGAACAAACCAATGCCAACTGATGGTGTTAGAAGTGCAATCACAACTGATGAAGGCATTGCAAAAACACTTTTGTAAGTAATCGACTTTTTCGACATCTCGTTTTGATATGTGATAAGTGATCTCGAACTTTGAACATAAATTTGCTTCGAATACCATGCATTATCCACCCAAAACAGAATCACTCTTTCGCATGAAATATGCATTTGCATATCACATTGTGCATCAAGTTTTAGGTGAGTCACCACAGTTAAGTCCAGAAGAACAGGCCTTCATTGATGAGCAGTTTCCTACGGAATTACTTAAAGTCCTAAACATAGACGACCCCGATGAACGACAGTCTCTATTTGATCGAGCATCTACAGAACTTCCACAGCGCATGACGGTTGAAGAACGGCTTGAGCTTGTTGGTATGTTCTTTGCAGCGTCATCCTTGAACGGTGAAATGCTATTTCAAGAGTTTAGCATCCTTACTGTTGCGGCTGAATTTCTTGAAGTGCCACTCGACTTGATGACAAGTTACATCGATCAACTGTTGTCGGATAGGACCATGCCTGAGATTGATATGGAAGCTATATTTCAAGAAGCCTACACTGAAACAGGCGATGACCAGTCCACCTCTAATATCACTTCAAGCTTACCCAACGTTGCCCCTATGGGACGCTTCCCACCAGGCTATAAACCATCTTGATACCAAACGAGGTGGTAAAGTCACTCACCGTCTTGTAAGCCAAGTACACAATCCAAGTCCTCAACTGTTTTCGCACCCTCTATACAGGTGATGGCCTTCATGAAGCGGTCATCTCCTTTTGTTTTGTATCGATTAAGCATGTCAGTGCAAGTCGAGAACCCATTTTCATTCAACTTCTGATTGTTGCGCCACAAAGTCTTTGCAAGCCGATCACACAACATCTCAGGTGTGCGTGATACAAAGACTGCACAAGACAAGTCATCGGCAGATTGGGCATTCCCAAGACAATTGCGAGCACTTATATAGGAATCACCCCCCTTGTTTTTTAAAACCCCAAGAGACTGTCTGCAATTGTCAACAAAGTCAGAAGACACATCTTGCTGATTGTGAAGCAGCACAAGTGCCGCATCATCACAAAGCTCTGTGTGACTCTTTTCAGCAGCACAAGCAGACAAAACAATTCCAAGAAACAACCCGTTGCACTTCATTATGAACTCCTAAAAGCAAACGAGCCACACTTAAGCGTGTGGCTCGAAAATGTCAAACATTAGACGGATGCTATGGCATAAGCCATTCGATCTCAATAGAATAATCGGTACTGCCAGCAGCCACATCCCATCCCAAAACGGCGACATAATATGTTTCACCAGGCTCAAAGGTCACTTCAAACTCACCAATAGAATCAAAGACTTCCGGCTTGGCATACCAACTGTAAGCCACAAGTTCTCCTGCACTGTTATAGAGATGAAGATCAAGATCGATAGAAGCATCACCCCACTCCATCGTGACAAAGGCACCAGAAGATTCTGGAACATTGAGCGCAAATATGTCATGTTCTTCAGACCAAGTTCCGGGTGCATCGGCTTCAAAAACAATCTCACCTTTGATCACATCTACAACACCGGGACCAGATGCCACTGGAGGCTCTCCCGAACCAGATAAATCCGCAATGGCGTAGTAATCGCCATAATCTGCAGCATTGTTGGGCTCAATCTCTTCATGGGTCCAACCATACACTTTAGGTTGAACAGTATCGATAACAATGCTAACATCTCTGATTTCTTCACGGTAGGAAGTGGCTGTTTCAGTTCTTTTGGCGGTAGACAAATCCACAGCCACCGACTCAGAAGAAAAGAGCATGCCTGCGACCAATCCAGCATTCAATGAGGGGAAGGTTCCACTCGTTAGGTATATTGTGTCCAAGGATTCAAGAACATAAGTTGTGGTTTGTGGCTCTTCTTCCTCTGTTTCGGTTTCAGAAGCGGGTTCTGAAGCAGGTTCAGTTGACGGTTCCGAGCCGGTATCCGCAGTATCGTTGACATCACCTGTATCACTGACATCACCAGTGTCATCCGTGTCGCTCGTATCACTTGTGTCGCTCGTATCACTCGTGTCACTCGTATCACTTGTGTCGCTCGTATCACTTGTGTCGCTCGTATCACTTGTGTCGCTCGTATCACTCGTGTCGCTCGTATCACCGGTGTCGCCGGTTTCACCAGTATCAATGGTATCGCCGGTGTCACCGGCACTGCCTGTATCAGCAGTGTCGACTGATTCATCGGTGTCTTCACTAGAAGGTTGAGCAACAGAATCCGTCACACTCGCAGAAGCCGCATCTGCTTCACATTCCGAGTCACCATCCTCACAGGTGGTCACTTTTTTAACATCTCGAATGTGGAATGCACCAGTCCATGAATCTGTAAGTCCATAAGAGCGATACTCGGTATCGCCATCAAAATCTTCAGGCTCTGTCAGTTCAATGCACGAATCAATCAAACCATCTGCGTCCATGTCCGGCGGTGTACAGGCCAAACCAGAAGGGGTGGCACATGATTCAGAAATGGTACAGGCCGCTTCTTCAGTGCCTGGACAATAGCATTCAAGACTGAAATCCACCACATCCGAGCCCCCAACAGGGTTGCCCTTGCTGGCAAAATCACTGCTAAGGTAAGCACCAACCAAAAAGGTCTTGGGCGGCTGCACATAGATTTGACCATTTAATTCTTGCCAGCCAGCTGGCAACTCCTGACCAGGGGACGCAACTACGCCGTTCGGGTCATAGCCCGACAATTTTAAGGTATAAGAATTGGGGTCACTTGCTTTGTTCTGACGCCCCCCAACCTTTATGGTGTAGATTCCGCCGGCAATCACATTGACGGAAGTCGAAAATGCGCCATAAAAGCCATCTGTTGTGGTTTCGAGCAGAACACTGTAAGTGGTCTCTTCGTCGGGTGTCGTCCCACCAGAAAGATTGTCCAAATCATACACAGCCACATCATATGTCAATGGATCTTCTGCACCTGTTTCGAGACCTTCTTCAGGAGAAACCGATGAACTGTGCCAAAGTTCAAGCGTAATGCTCCCCGTAAAAGGAGCCATAAATTCGATGTGGTCGAGATCTCCGCTGGCTGGTCCACCCGGACCTGCAGTGCGAAACTCATCACATGTACCGTTAAAGACCACCCGTCGGTAACTTAGGCTTTCAATGTTTTGTGCACCTTCAAGACTATCGTTGTCAGGTTCTTCGCTGTCTTCTGTGCCCTCAGGTTGTTCTTCAACAGACTGAGGAGTAATGGTGACATGACCATAGATATCGGTTCGGTTAATGCCTTCCTCCGGTTCGGATTTGCAGGCAAACAAAGATAATAAAGAGAATGACATCATGACTAAAACTCTCCTCGCAGACCAAGCTGCAGATAACGGGGGGCCTGACGCTGGACGGCAGAACCAAAGGCAAGGGTACCATCATCAAGGGTAATTGGGTTTCCTGAAGCGTCTACCATGTCTGTTCGGACACTGGTTACTTCTCTACTATTAAAGACATTGAAACACTCTACAGTGGCATCTAAAGTGCGTTGCCCCACAGCAAAGGTCAATCCCGCTTTCAAGTCAAGGTTGGAAACAGCCGGTAAACGGTAGCTGCCATCAAGAGAACGATCGTAGTTAAAGTAACCGCCATAGTAGTTATTAAAGAGCACTGGACGATAGGCATAGCCTGAACGGTAATTAAAGTTCCATCCGGCAAGGTAACCGAGACCCATTTTCTTGGCGATACGAACACGCTTCGGATCACGGTAAGATCCAGCAAGTTTCAACACATGAGGGGTATCATAGTTCAAAAGCCCCTCTTCAAAGGGTATTTGAGTAGAGGTATCGTACGCACCTGAAGCCAGTGAGCCAGATCCTCCTCGGTCCATACCATATGCTCGAGACCATGTGTAAGACGAAATCATCCCCCACTTTTCATCGAACTGCTTGTTTGCGACGAGCTCAATCGATGTGTATTTCATGTAAATTTCATCAGGTGTACGCAACCTGTAGTAAGTGGTGCCTGTCCCATCACGAGAACCGATGACATCTGAACCACTTTCATTCCATATCAGGTTGACTTCATCGTCTTCCCACAGATTGTTGGTCTGCTCGTAAGTGAAGGTTGAGCCCAAAGCCCATCCACTGCCAACATCACGGGTCACTCCAAAATCAAACTCATCAGAATACGGAGTCTTCAAATCATCATGGACCAAGAATCCATCTTCACCGACCTCTTGAGTGGGTGTTTCAGACCAATTACCGGTTCGATCATCCCAATTGTATGTGGCATAACCACCAAGATCTTTGGCCAGAATGTCTCCAACCTGAAGGAAACCCGGATCGTAAAACCGACCATAATAAGCATGGATTCGGGTTCGACCGTCTCCCTTAACATCGAGTGCTGCGCCCAGACGAGGTGCGAAGTTCATTGTGCTGTATACCGTCTCTCCAAGGTTGTCCTGAAAGGCACCGTAGTCCATACGAACACCTGGTCGAAGAGTCAACCGTGGAACGGGCTGGTACACATCTTGAACATAAGCGGATACAAGCTGACCGGTAAACTTTGCCCCAAGATCTGTGTCGTATACATACAAGGTATTGGGTGAGTATCCAGCCATATCAGATGGATCCCCATTGTGGCTATAGTAGGCGATCCCCCCACGGTCTTCTTCAATACCAGGATAACCTGACGAGGCCGTTAATTGCTCAAGTTGAACACCGACCTTCAATTGATGCTCACCAGCCAAACGGAAGAACTGCGTATAAGAGGAATTGAGAGAATGTCGACGCCGTTCTGTCCAGTATGCATAGGGCTGAGGACCAAATCCGAACCCATCGGGATCATTGGCGAACCAACCGGTTTGTCCAGCCCCCCCATTGGGATATGCCCAGTCACCTCCAAGGGGCCAACCATCTCCATAATTTCCGCTAAAGTTTGTTTTGTTGCACCAATATTCATTGTTGGGATCCCAATCGTCGGCTGAGCATTCAGTCCACTGTATGGGCATTACGACAATGTAAGACTTTTGAGTATACAACTGGGTTTCAATGATCGACTTTCGAGTTGGGGTCCAAATGTGCCCCAAAGACGCAAGCCATCCCCCTTGTCTCCACCAAGAGTCACCACTTGGCAATGAATATATGCTGCGATCAGAGTTTTTGATGTCGGTGGGATCAGATTGTCCCTGAATCCAAATCCGATGAGAGTCGTTGGGTCGATATGTCACTTTTCCAAAAAGATAGGCCGAGCGCCACTCCTCAGTCTGCATATCCACTGGTCGGTTGACCGTTTCAGGGACGATTGCGGTTGAATTATTGGCGTTCATTTGAAGGTTGGTGAAGAACCAGACCTTGTCCTTAACGATTGGCCCCCCAAAGTTAATGGCCATCATCTTTTCGGTGGATTCTGGGAGCTCTTCAGGATCCACATCTTCGATTGGCTCGTAGATTTGCATGTTGGTGCCCGTATAGAGCATCTGAACATCACCCTCAAACTGATTTCCACCTGAACGAGTGACGATGTTTACTGCACCTCCAAGACTTCGGCCATACTCAGCGTCCATACCACCCGTAATGACCTCAATTTGCTCAATGGCATCAAAGTTCATGTTGGTCGAAAAGGTATTGGTCAACGGGTCAGTGGTGTTCACCCCATCAATAAAGTATTGGTTATTGTAGTCCAATCCACCACGCATATTCGGATTTGACCCGCCGGTTACCCCAGGAGAGAGCAAAGTAGCAGACTGGTATGAACGACCCGAGTTTGGAATGTCACGCAGATTCTCTTTGGACAAAGTCGTTCCTGCACGGGTGTTTGTCACATCAACCGTTGGTTTCGTGTCCACGACAACAATTTCTTGGGTCTGCTGGGAGGATAGGGTCATGTTTAAAGAGAAGGATTTTCCAGCAACGACCAAGACTTGTGCCTGCGTGGTTTGAAAACCATTTCTTTTGAAGTTGACCTTGTACTCACCGGGTGGAATGGCCACAATGCGAAAGCCACCTTTGGGACCTGTTTGACCTTTCATATCCCCTTGGAGATTTGGACCTCTTAAGATGACTTCGACACCTGGAATGGGTAAGCCCCCCTCATCCACGACTGTCCCTTTGAGTTGCCCTGTGGTTTCAACAGCCTCTGCCGGCTGTGAATAGGTCAATCCAGCAACGGATGCCCCGAGCAACGCCAAAATGAGATATTGCTTTTTCATGTGGTTCCTCACAATAATAAAAGTGCCAATCTGCACAAAGACATACTACCGCATATTAAGTTAAAGAATCATGCATAAACTTATGTCGAACATGTTTTTATTCCTTTCAAAATGACCGATCAGACAGAATCAACCTTGGTTAATCGACTGGCTTCTCTCTGTAGAAAGCAATGGCAGCAAGAACCTGTAATCAAATTCAAATCCATTTCTGAGTTTCCATTGGTTCGTCTTGATGGCCGAAGTGTAGATGTGGCTATGCTGTGGGCATACCTTAAAAAAGGGATGATACAAGTGAGAGAACCAAATGGCATGCTCTCAGGCCTCAAAGGGCAAAACCACAGCTTCAAGGCTGGCTTTGGTCGCACAACTGTCCAGATCCACAGTGCATCACATCGAAATCTTTGTGGTCTGTGGGGACAGCAAACAGCTCTTATCAACCAAATACTTGAAACAGCGAAACCCAAGAATCTGAGCCTTCTTTCATTTGGGAGACAACCCAACGCCATCCCAAGCCAAGAACAACTTACGCAGAAGTTCGAATATTTTTCGGTTCTGAAAAACATGCAAGATGCGTGGGTTCCTTTTTCGACCGTGGCTCATGAGCGATTTCGAGTGTATGTGCCATCAGAAAGCAGAATTTCGGTTCTAAATCTATTTCAATGGTTGTGGCCAGTATTTGTGGCCATGTTTGGCAATGATCACATTATGGGTGGTAAAGATCATTATCAAAACCACCTCTTTCTGCGACAGGTCTTGAAATCAAAGTCCGAATACTTTCCCATCACCATTCCAGCTCGAATACGGACACTAGAACAATGGATTAAGCACACGGCTGGATGCATCATGTTGACTGCCAAAGATCAAGACGGCTGGGCGATTGCTCACCAAAATACCTTTCAATCTTGGGCTGACACAGTTGCACCAGACGATGACACCCTATGGGACCATTGGGTTACACATTTAAAATATACATTTGAACCTGCTCAGTTAACTAATGACGGCGCAATCGAAGTTCGATATGTGGCTCAACAATTACAAGAAATCCGACATGCATTTCATGCACTCTGCCTGGGCATTGCACACGCACATGAAGAAATCTGGACATTTCTCTATGCATTCAGTCCAGATGAGTCACGATTGGATGTTCGTGGCCTGCGGATGCATGAAATTGTCGAC
Source organism: Myxococcota bacterium (assembly GCA_036146655.1). Taxonomy (GTDB): domain Bacteria; phylum Myxococcota_A; class UBA796; order UBA796; family UBA796; genus JAYYJC01. The sequence goes on from JAYYJC010000151.1 coordinate 11,738, forward strand.
CAGGCATTAAACCATGAGCGAGATCCAAGCCTCGCACTGAATCGCCATTTAGACAAAGCCATCCGATATGGCTTAAATGCACCAGAGGCATTTACTGGTTTCATTGAAGGCATCATGCGGTACGCAGAAGATGCCCTTTCAGTTCACGAGCCAGATGCAGTGCAATCACTCAATCCCATATGGACCCGTCTAAATGTGAAGAAATCACCTCCTCAGACTCTTCGAAGTGATTTTGCCATCCGTGGAATGTCAACCGTTATGGAAAAGTATTTACTGTAATCAATAATCAATGTGAAATTGAACGGACGCCCGATGCACTATGGGAATACTGGCATTGATTGGATAAAACAGCGAATAGCCGACCCCATGCCGAATAGGTCCTTTATGAGCCAACTCGATAGAGGTGTCACTCTGCAACCGGCTTTCCAAATCGCGCAGAGCACCACTGGGAGACAAATAGGCCGTTCGCTCGTGAAAACTTATCGTCTCAAAAGCGCCAGCACCAAGTTCGTGATTCCAAGATAGGCGCCCCTCACCCCCCCAAAAAGGCTGTGAGCGGTTTGCTCCCGTCATTGCAGAAATGCCAACGGTAATTGAAGACAAATGCTGTTCAATTACCAAAATAGCGTAAGGGTCTTGGCTGTATCCTTTGTATACCAAGCTTAAGCTATGATGATGACCGTCATTCACATGGCTTAGTCGAGCGCTCGTCACCCATTTGGCTCGACCATCCATGTCAACTCCAATGCTCGACACGGTGGTCTCAACATTCACAATTGATCGCACACCAAAACCAAAACCATCCGCCCTAAACTGGCTCTGACCGAGCAATTGCGACAGACTGTGAGGCTGTACACTTGCAGACTGAATATTCCGATCACTTCTTCCGATGGGCATCGGTTGACGGCCTGCATTTAAAGTCACTTGTTCTGAAAGCTGATAACGCCATTGCGCATCCCAAAGCTGAGGTGTCGTGGAGACTTCAGGTGCATAGAGATGAAACTGCTCAAATAGATTAGCACCAATGGTAACTTCATGATCTCCATAACTCCATTCGTTTCCCAAAATGGCTCTTTGGGGACCAATATGAGGTTGAGCCACACTTCCTGCTGGAAGACTTGCGTGTTCAAGGATGGCTGCAAAGCGTAGGTCACCATAAACCGTATGCTCTTGGGCTTGAACGAATGCTGAAATCAGAGATGTTAGTAGCATAGAACAATTCTAACATATCCCATGTCAAGACTTGATTAAGATTGAAAAAGCGACCTCGACGGCCTTCCTGAGTTATAGGGCGTACAGCGACACTTACAGTAGAGGCACAATGGAATATCGCGGATTTACCCTTGACCCCTTTCAAAGTCAGGCAATCGAAGCCCTTAGAAGAGGTGACTCAGTATTGGTGAGTGCTCCAACAGGTACTGGTAAAACCGTTGTGGCCGATTGGATTGTTGAAACAGCCATGCAGAACCAACAAGAGGTCATATACACCGCTCCAATCAAGGCATTATCGAACCAAAAGTTTCGGGATTATGTTGAACTCTTTGGAGAAGACAGTGTGGGTCTCGTCACAGGAGATCTTGTTGTTAGACGAGATGCACCATGCAGAGTAATGACCACAGAAATCCTCCGAAACATTTTACTGTGCGGAGAGTCTGTCGAGAAGTTGAAGGCTGTGATCATTGACGAAATTCACTTTTTAGACGACCGAGAAAGAGGAACAACATGGGAAGAGGTCCTCATCTACTTACCCAAACATGTGCAAATTGTTGGGCTTTCGGCCACCCTTGCCAATCTTGATGAATTCGCCGACTGGCTATCCTTTGTCAGAGGCCAAACTGTCTCGGTTGTGAAAGAACACCAACGGGCTGTCCCGTTGAGCTACTGGATTTGTACAAAAGAAACAGGCATTGCAAACCAAAAAGCCGTGCGTCAAGCATGGAAAAGCTCAGGTCGAACACAATCCAAGCAGAATTACAAACGCAATCGACGCAGAAAAGGCCAAGGAGGACGAAGAGATCGGAGCAGCGAGACCACTCACATCGATGTCTTTAAAGCCATGGGAAAAGGCCATCGACCATATTTGTACTTTGTATTCTCAAGAGCCCGTGCGGAAGATCTCGCAAGACACCTTGGTCGTTGGTTGAGAAACCCCTTGACCAATGATTCTGAACGAGTGGCCACTCAAAAACACCTTCAGTCCTTTCTCAAACAGCCAGGCGCTGAAACGGCATTGACTCCAGATCTTGAACACATTTATCTTCAAGGCGTGGCCTTTCACCATGCCGGACTGCATGTCATGTTAAAAGGCTTGGTTGAGCAACTCTACGAAGCCAAACTCATCAAAGTTCTATACTGCACAGGCACATTTGCACTGGGAATTAATATGCCTGCAAGAGCAGCGGTATTCGACAGCCTTAAACGATACGACGGTTATGGATTAATTCCGCTACCAACCCGAGAATTTATGCAAATGGCCGGTCGAGCAGGCCGCCGAGGATTGGACAGCGAGGGTACAGTGGTCATGCGCATGGATCTGGGTGACTTTGGAGAGTTCGATCCACAAATAAAAGGGTACTTAGAGGCAGATTACGAACCCGTTCATTCCAGATTCTCACTCTCATTCAACTCAGTTGTAAACTTACTTCATCGACATCCACTGGCTCGAATACAAAAATTAATTGAGAAGTCTTTTTTGTCTTGGCACCGGCAAAAAGTGGCCCAAAAAGAGCGTCATTCTGCCTCAAACATGGCTCAAAAGCTCCGAGATGCTGGCTATGATATCACAGATAAATTGCCGACCAAATGGCACAAACAGCGCAAGATCATCCAAAAGCTTAATCGGAGAGCAGATCGGCACGAAAATGCTTCTTGGCGTGAGTTTGAAGAGCGCGTTGAGTTCCTTCAAGTTTATGACTACATCGGAGTAGACATGGAATTTTATGCTGGGGCAAAAGCGTTGATGCACTTTCAGATACAAGAAATCTTTTCCACAGAGTTATTCCTTGCGGGAATCTTTGACGAACTGACACCGCCAATGCTTTTTGGGTTGTGCTGCGGCATGTGCCTCGAATTGCCAAGAGGAACCAGTGTTTATGATGCCAAAAAACACCGGGGGTTCACAAAGCGGGTGCAGAGGATTGCACGCTCAGACATTGTCATGGATGCAAGTTATTTGACAGGTCAACCCGTCATATGGGATGGAACAGTATTGCCACTTGGAAAAGCATGGGCAGAAGGCCAAGACCTTTCGGAAATCATGAATATGTTTCACTCAAATACTGACATTTCAGGCTCATTGATCAGTGGATTTCGACGAGCAAAAGATCTATTAAACCAACTTAAAGGAGTTTGGATGGATTTCCCTGACAAATGTGAAATGCTAAAATCACTTCTTAAAGATGTCAGCCGTGACGAAGTTGAGGTCATAGATTAAATAGAGCCACAAACGCTTTATTCAAGAGGGAAACATGAATTTAATCGCCTTATTTGTGGCTTGTGGAACCACGGTAGAGACAAGCGAACCACCTGTTGTCACTGAAGTGACAGAACAAACGCCAAAGTCGACTGAAGCCAGTGACAGTATGGCCGTACCGCCTGTAGTGGACCCAATGAACCCAGCAGGAACACTTTCTCAAGGATCGATTGCATCCGCTGAACTTGAAGGCCATTCAGACTTGACCAACTTTAATGGCACATGGATTGCCATCCAAGCCAAAGACAATAGACAAGTCATTCACAGCATTTGTGGCACCAAAGCCAAAACCCTGTTTGTAGGAACGCAAGTCGCAGTCGAAACGGCCGACGAACGGTCAGAACAAACCGTTAAAACCGTCACAACGGAAGAATCTGGATTGGTAACCATCACACTTAATGATGACAGCACATTGAAGCTCAGTCAGACAAGCGGGATATTGACCGCCACTGGTTGGGAAAATGACAACATGCGCTATGTAAAAGAAAGTACTGCATCTGCGTTAGAGAGAATCGCAATATTCAATGACAAGTGCCCTAACCCAGCCAGTACCAACTCTTCAGCATTTCAGGCCCTTCTTGGTGAATGGATACCCGGAAATGAATACAAATGTGCTGCGGCAGCCTACACCTTTTCTGCAAACCGCATTGCAAAGCGTGGGATGAACTTAACCATTGAAGACATAAGTAATACAGACCCACTTTGGCTTACAGTCAAAAGCAGCGATGGTGTCTTGTCAGGAATACAAGTTACTGCCAAGGACGGCATATTAACACTGATTGATGGTTCCGAAGATTGGCAGCCTCAGCGGCTTAAAAAGCGAAATTGTGACAGAGCGCCCACCCCAACTGGTCCTCGAAAAACAGTTCCACCAGGTTTGCGCGACCGTGTACCAAAAGTGCGTGGACGCTAACGCCTAAGTTCAGGCGGAGGACGCAACTCAGGCGGCACAGTTTCTATGGGATCTTGTACAGGGGGCGCACCTTTGGGCATGACTTTCTTACTTCCCCATTCTTCCAAACAATCTGGATCGGTCCGATTATAGTAGGCCCACCAAGTCCCCAAGGGATCAACACCCACTGAAATATTAAATGCACCAGGAGCCTCAAGGACGGATTTTGCACGGCTCCATCTTTTGCCATCAGTACTTTTTGACATCCAGAACGAACCCGGCAGCCCGTTTTTCATTCCGTACAATCGGTAGCCCCCATTTGGATCCTTGACCGCATCAGGTGTGGCAAAAGTCTGTCCTGTATTGGCGCTTGGCTCAGCCAACGGATCCCATGCTTCGCCGGCTTCTCTATACCAAGCCATTGTGGTGATATCCAAGGGACCGAGAAAAAATACATCCGCACCACCATCGAGTTCGAGCATCGCTGGATCAGAGCCGCCTGTGCTTCCCCGAGTGGACGCAATAATCAGTTCAGGCGCTGAAAAAATACGAAGGTCCTTTGATTCACTCTGATAAAAGTGGTGGGGTTTGGGACTCGCAAGCGGTCCAGGCATTTCTGTGTTCATCTGTGTTGGATTGACACCAAACCAGACTAATTTCCATAGCCCGTCACGGCTGCGTCGAATATCTGGATCAACTACTTCTTGAGGTGTTTCAAGATTGAGATTTGTCAAAATGCGTTCAGCCGTTGTGCTTCCCGGCGACTCAACCATCAAACCGAGTCCTCCAAAGCCGACCAATCCTTGCTGCCAAAAGATCTCAGAAGCCGTCTCTGCGGTTTTCAGCAGTAGGCCTGGGCGCAAGTCATTGAAAGCCACCACATGACTTCCATCAATATCAATAAAGACATCAGCCACACTGGCTGAGTCCAACCAGCGTTCTTCAGGTCCGTCAAAGAGTTCCCCATCAATACTAGAACGACGATAAATAGTGTCACAGTGCAGTGTGGTTTTTTGGTGGTGCTCGTTCATACGCAGCGAGAGCACATCTAAATCACTGGGGTGGAAGCATTTGTCTTGTTCAAGTCTTCTAAAAAGGTCAACCAAACTGGAGCCCGTGCCAATTGCGCTTTGGCAAGGCGTATCGCACGAGGTCAAATAGAGAAAGAATATCATTGGTGTGGTTGTGACATTAGAGCAGGACACAAATACAATAGCACATTTTCCAATAAGCGATGGCCGTGAACACTTAAGATGCTTTCAGGATGAAACTGAAGGCCAACAATTGGCCAAGTTTGGTGAACAAGTGCCATCACTTCACCAATAGGACTCCAAGCCACAGACAAAAGCGGTGCCTTCACATCTCTTAGTATGAGCGAATGATACCGTCCAATAGGGAGTGGAGACGGCAGACCTTTAAATATAGGGTGCTGTGCGTGCAAGAGGTTGTCTTGTACGCCATGCAATGGCTTTGCTGCATATGTCAAGGATGCGCCAAAGGCCTCTCCGATGGCCTGATGGCCCAAACATACCCCCAAAAGAGGAATATGTCCTGAAACGTGCTTGATGAGTTCAGGCATGATGCCTGCTTCAGACGGTCGACCAGGCCCAGGAGACAGCAAAATCAAGTCAGGGCGTAGCGACTCAATCTCATCAACTTCGATTGCATTGTTTCGCACGGTAGTCGTCTTAGCGCCAAGAACTTCAAGATATTGGACGAGATTGTATGTAAAAGAGTCATAATTATCTAGTACGAAAACATGCATCAGTAGACTGAGTCTCCCATAGTAGGGTCACATAACCCCCTTAAAGAAAACAGGTGTCACAATCCTTCCGTGCACCCCAATGATCCATATAAAATTAACACATCTGTTCAATTGGTCCTGTATGGACCATAGTCATTTACCTCACGGTTGAAAAAACAAGTGCCTTTGGCTAGCATAAAACAAGAAAATGGAGTTCAGATGTCTGATGAATATGTCGTAGTTGGGTTGCTTGAGGCCGTCCCCGGAATGCAAGCATCAGATATATTCCTATCAGAGGGAAAACCCCCATCTGCAAGAATCCATGGCTCTGTTCGGAAGTTAAAACACGATGCGTTGGAAAAAAATGATCTCGATTCATTTTTTAAGTTGATTATGACAGAAGAACAAAGAAGTGAATTTCTCCGTCATGGGGATCTCGACATTGGCTATTCGCTTCCAAATGGGCAACGGTTCCGAATCAATGTCGCTCGACAACAAGGTTTATTATCAATGGTGGCGAGAATATTACCCAAGGGTGATGTCGACATGCAATCACTTGACTTACCAGAAAAGGAACTGCAGACACTTGCCATGCAGCAGCGTGGGATTGTACTCGTTACTGGCGCAACAGGTTCAGGAAAGTCCACCACCCTGGCATCCATGATCCACCATATTAATAAAAATAGACGCGCACACATTGTCACTGTTGAAGACCCCATTGAGTTCACTTTTTCGGATCATCGCTCACGAATCTCCCAACGCGAGGTT